>CAYYZJ010000493.1:0-3003 GCA_964475615.1 uncultured Flavitalea sp.
TAATTGAAAATCAATGTAATTGGTTTTAAGCTCTACATGAAAATGTTTAGTTATGCTTCCTGCACTTGTGTGTACTAATTAGTAAAGGAAAAGAGAATCAAAAAAATGGTTTAGCAGATAATAGATAAAAAAACCAATTCCTATGAGAGCTGTTCCTCTGTTTCGAAATAAGCATGGTATAGTTCGATCTGTTTTGTACAGGTTATTCTCTGCCATGCTTTTTTCAGGAAGATCGTTCAGGCAGCATCAGTATCCGTTTATAATTGAATAAACAATAAAGATATTTTTCAAGGGTTGAATTTTGCTTCATTGATCACCGGCCTCTTCAGGGGCTGGTTTTTTTTTGTCTTGCGGAGAAAGCAATCCGGGCATCTTTCCTTTTGCGTAAATCATTTTCCCGCTTGCGGTGTAGATGCATAATACGTGTCGATACATTTGTAATGTATTTCTGCTCCCCACCAGTGCTTTGCAACGGCAAAGCGTTCAATTGATATTTTCATCATCCGGGTATGATGCTGTAATGCGCTTGCATTGCAGCACTCAATTTGTTATCATGACCAAAACTATTGTCAGCGTCATCGTCTTGGGAGCCCTCATCGCTGCATCGCCTGAAACCAGAGCGCAGTCTGAAACAGATAGCCTGAAAAGCAAAAGCGAGCTCGACGCAGTGGTCGTTACCGCAACACGCGCGGAGCGAAAGCTGAGAAACGTTGCGGTTCCGGTGATCCTGGTCAATCAGCAAACGATCCGGCAGAGCGGATCGCTGCGGCTGAACAATATTCTGGCAGAGCAAACAGGGCTGTATATTACCAACAGTTTCGGCAACGGAGTGCAATTGCAGGGGCTTGCTCCGGATTATGTAATGATATTGATCGACGGGGAGCCTTTGATAGGCCGCAACGGAGGTGTGCTGGATCTGAACCGGATAACGGTAAATAATATTAAACAAATTGAAATTGTAAAAGGGCCTTCCAGCAGCCTGTATGGATCAGAGGCAATGGGCGGGGTGATCAATATCATCACCGATGCCGGTACGCGGAATGCGCTCGGCGCCGATTTCCGATATGGCCGTTACAGCACCATAGACGCCAACCTCACGGGTAGTTTCCATTACAAGAAGTTCAGCCTTTCTGCTTTTGCAAATCGCAACAGCACCAATGGATATGATTTTGACAAGCACGATACCGGCCAGACCGTTAACCCTTATCACAGCTATACCGCACAGATCAGGCTGCGCCAGCAACTGGGCCCGGCAGTTACCGCAGGAGCTTCTGTGCGATATTATACCGAACGGCAAAAGGATCTGTACAGTTCGGGAGATGATATTGTTGAAGGAAATCCTGCCATACAGGAATATAACGTCAATCCATACCTGCAGTTGACGCCCGGCAGCAGGATCAAAACCGCTTTTCATGGTTATTTTTCCCAGTTCCAGTCCACGACCAGGGATTATACGGCCAAAACCGACAGCCTGTATTACGATGATTTTTTCCAGCAGCGTTTTCAGCGGATCGAGAACCAGACCGATATCCGGATCGCTTCGCACAACGACCTCACTGCCGGAGCAGGATATACCTGGGAAAGATTAAATACCAACCGCTATTCCGGCATCCGGACCAATACCATCAGTTATGTTTTTCTGCAGGATGAACACCGGTTCGGCGAACGCATAACCCTGATCGGCGGCCTTCGTTACGATCATAACCAGGCTTATGCCAGCAGGCTCAGCCCCAAGCTGGCCATTCACTTTAGAGCGAATGACAGGTTAAGCATCAACGCTTCTTACGGAGCAGGATTCAAGGCGCCTGATTACCGGCAGCTCTACCTGAACTTCACCAACAATGCCGCCGGCGGATATACTGTATATGGTGCAAACGAAATTTCTGCGGCTGAGCTGGAACAACAGCAGCAGGCCGGAATACTTTCCAGCATCACACCATTCGGTTACCGGCTGAAGCTGCTTACTCCGGAATATTCAACCGGCATTAACCTCGGCGCTTTATACCAGTTCAGCAACAAGCTTTCCGGAAGGATCAATCTGTTCAGGAACGATATTACCGGTCTCATTGTTACGGAGATCGTGGCATACAAATCCACCAATGCGCCGGTGTACAGCTATTTCAATATCGATAACGCTTTTACAGAAGGCGCAGAGCTGGGATTAAAATATCAATTCTCACCGCATCTTGGTCTGGAAGGCGGTTATCAGTTCCTGATCACTGCCGACAAAGATGTGCTGAAACAGATCAGGGCCGGCCAGTTGTTCGGCAAAAAACCCGGCTCACTGATTGCCGAACCGGTGAAAAGAAAAGAATACGGCGGCCTGCTCGATCGCTCCAAACACATGGCCAATCTAAAATTATTCTATGAAAATAAAACCTGGTTTGCCACTGTCCGCGGCATGTATCGAAGCCGATGGGGGGTGAGCGATAAGGACGGCAACCTGATCCTGAACCGCGATGATGAATATGCCAAAGGATATCTTCAGATCAATGTCAGCGGGGGAAAATCTTTCGGCAACGGGCTGCAGGTAAAAGCCGGCATCGATAATATCACCAATTACCGCGACAAGCAATATCTCACTAATCTGCCAGGCATTTCATACTATATCGGCATTGCATATCAATTTCTCCATAATAAAAAAACAATATGACACATGAAAAAGAGCAGAGTATTTTTTGTATGCGCATTAATCATGACCACTGTTGCTTTCACGTCCTGCAAAAAAGACGATGATCAGCCGAAAGCGCCGCTCACAGCTACAACGGTCAGCAACCTCGTTGCAGATGCAACCCTCAACAGCGATCATTATGCTTTCTATTCCCTGGAAAGGAACGAGCCAGTTGCCTATTCGGATTCAGCCACCAGCAAATGGGATATTGCCTTTAAAACAACCACCATCCTCATTAATGCCGGGACATCAGGGCCCGGTGCAGGCGGCGCTTATGTGCAGCGGGCAACTTCTTTCGATGCATTCACCGCTATTCCCTCCGATTCCAGTTT
>CAYYZJ010000494.1:0-4829 GCA_964475615.1 uncultured Flavitalea sp.
TATCGTAATAGCGGTAAACACGGGAGCCAATACTGAATTCGGCTCAATATCAAAACACCTTGAGAGCAGTCATCCCGAAACGGATTTTGAAAAAGGCATCCGTCATTTCGGCTACCTGCTGATGGAGATCACCCTCATCCTCGTTATCCTTATTTTTCTCGCCAATATCTACCTGCACAAACCCGTGCTGGATTCATTTTTATTTTCATTGGCCATAGCCGTGGGACTAACTCCGCAACTCCTCCCCGCCATCATCAGCATCAATCTTTCCAAAGGCGCTTCCAATATGGCCAGACAGCAGGTGATCGTTAAAAAATTATCGGCCATCGAAAACCTGGGCGGCATGAATGTATTGTGCTGCGACAAGACCGGCACGCTTACCCAGGGCAAAGTGTCGCTGCATAAATCGGTGGACTATGCAGGCCATGAAAGCGAAAAAGTATTCCGCATGGCTTACCTGAATGCCAGTTTCCAGAGCGGTTTCAACAATCCTATCGATCAGGGCATCCGCAATCACCAGCAGCAATCCATAGCCGGTTGCAAAAAAATAGATGAGCTGCCTTACGATTTTGTACGCAAATGCCTGAGCATTGCGGTATCCGACGCCGGCGGCGCTTATATTATTACCAAAGGCGCATTTGAACAGGTATTGGCAAAATGCAGCAAGGTGGAAAAAGAAGACGGCAGCACCATTGCCGCAGACGGCGCAAGGGAATTGCTGATGCAGCAGTATGCTTCTTTCAGCCAGGAAGGCTATCGCATTCTCGGGATGGCTTATAAACCTGTTGCGCACGATACATCCAGGATAGATAAAACGGACGAAACAGAGATGATATTCCTGGGCATGCTGCTGTTCACTGATCCTCCGAAAGCAGACGTGGTGCAGACCCTGAGCCAGTTGAAGGAGCTTGGCATATCGCTCAAAATGATCACCGGCGACAATCCGCTTGTTGCCGCTCATATCAGCAAGCTGGTCGGTATAAGCAATCCTGTTGTGCTCAGCGGCGACCAGATCAGTGAAATGAGTACGGAAGCGCTGGTGAGGCGAGCGGGCGGCACCGATGTGTTTGCAGGCGTTGAGCCCAATCAGAAAGAGCGGATATTGCAGGCGCTTAAAAAAGCGGGATACGTGGTGGGCTTTATCGGCGACGGCATCAACGATGCCCCGGCCCTGCATGCAGCCGATGTAGGCATTTCGGTTAATGATGCCGTTGATGTGGCCAAGGCCGCCGCCGATATCGTATTGCTGGGAAATGACCTGCAGGTGTTGATCAACGGTGTGAGAGAAGGAAGAAAGACATTTGCCAATACGCTCAAATATATTTTCATGGCCACCAGCGCCAATTTCGGCAATATGTTCAGCATGGCCGGATCATCATTGTTCCTGTCTTTTCTTCCGCTGCTTCCGAAACAAGTGCTGCTCACCAACCTGCTCACCGATATTCCCGAAATGACCATTGCCACCGATTCCGTGGATCAGTCCATGATCAGCCGGCCCAGGCGGATGGACATCCGCTTTATCAGAAAATTCATGGTCGTGTTCGGCATCATCAGCTCTTTGTTCGATTACGTTACATTCGGCGTGCTTATTTTCTGGCTGCATGCGGGGGTGAATGAATTCCGCACCGGCTGGCTCACCGAATCGGTAGTATCTGCATCGCTGGTGGTGCTGATTGTGCGCAGCTCGCAGGCGTTTTATAAAAGCAGGCCCGGCAAATATTTGCTGGCTGCTACTGTTGCCGTGGTCTTGTTTACGCTGATCCTTCCTTTTACTCCGCTTGCCAAACCGATGGGACTTATTCATCTGCCCCTTTCTTTCTATGGCTGGCTGGCTGTGATCATTTTGCTGTACGCCGCAACAGCAGAATTGGTTAAGCACATATTTTATAAAAAGGTCAGCGATCCCATTTCCAGTTCCTGACCTCGGGCATGTCTATGCCATGCTTGCGGATGTATTGCTGGTGTTCTATCAGCTTGTCCTGCATTTCCTGCTTCAGCCAGGATACTTTATCGCCCAACTGCGGGAGCCTGGCCAGCACATCCTGAACGAGGTGAAAACGATCCATATCATTCAGCACCGTCATATCGAACGGAGTGGTGATGGTGCCCTCTTCCTTATATCCGCGGACGTGAATGTTTATATGGTTGGCGCGCCGGTAGGTGAGGCGATGGATGAGCCAGGGATAGGCATGGAAGGCAAAGATGACGGGTTTGCTTTTGGTGAACAGCATATCGAAGTCGGTATCGCTCAGTCCGTGCGGGTGCTCTGTTTCAGGCTGCAGCTTCATGATGTCGACCACGTTCACCACGCGTATTTTCAGGTCGGGCAGCTTTTGCCTGAGTATGGACACTGCCGCCAGGGTTTCGAGCGTGGGCACGTCGCCTGCACAGGCCATCACCACATCGGGTTCCACAGCTTCGTCATTGCTGGCCCATGTCCAGATGCCGATCCCTTTGCTGCAATGCACAATGGCCTCGTCGATGCTGAGCCATTGGGGAGAAGGATGTTTGCCCGCAACCACTACATTCACATAATGCCTGCTGCACAAACAGTGATCCATAACCGATAAAAGGCAATTGGCATCAGGAGGAAGATAGATCCGCACGATCTCCGCTTTTTTATTCACCACAACATCGATAAAGCCAGGATCCTGGTGTGTAAATCCATTGTGATCCTGCCGCCATACATGCGATGCCAGCAGGATGTTCAGCGAAGCCAGCTTTTTGCGCCAGGGAAGCCCTGACGTTACCTTCAGCCATTTGGCATGCTGGTTGAACATGGAATCGATGATATGGATGAAAGCTTCATAGCAGTTGAACAACCCATGCCTGCCGGTAAGCAGGTATCCTTCCAGCCAGCCTTCGCATTGATGCTCGCTGAGCATCTCCATCACGAAGCCTTCTTTTTTCAGGAACTCGTCGGTGTCCACGGTTTCCGCTTCCCACTGGCGGTTGGTGGCCTCGAATACTGCATTGAGCTTGTTGGAAAGCGTTTCATCCGGGCCGAAGACCCGGAAATTCCGCTGGTCTTTATTCAGCTTGATGATATCGCGGATGAATTTGCCCAGCACCAGGGTATCTCCCGGCCCCATCTCGCCGCGGATGTGCAGCTCAAGTCCGTAATCGCGGAAAGCGGGTGTGCGCAGGTTTTTCATTTCCGATCCGCCGTTGGCATTGGGATTGGCGCCCATTCTTTGTTCTCCTTTCGGCGCCAGTTCAGCCAGCTCAGGCAGCAGGCGGCCCTGCTGATCAAAAAGCTCTTCCGGGCGATAGCTCTTCAACCAGGCTTCAAGCTGTTTCAGATGCTCCGGATTCTTTGCCGGATCGGAGAGGGGCACCTGGTGCGACCTGAAATGGCCTTCTACCGGTAATCCATCCACGAACTTGGGGCCCGTCCATCCCTTGGGCGTTTTTAAGATGATCATCGGCCAGCGCGGGCGTTTGGCCTGGCCATCGCTTTTTGCATTGGCTTTGATCTCTCTTATTTCTCCGATAACCTGATCCAGCAGCGAAGCCATTTTTTTATGCATCGCCGGCGGATCATCTCCCTCAATGAGGTAAGGCTTCCAGCCATAGCCATAGAAAAGCTGTTCCAGCTCTTCTTTATCGATGCGGGCAAACAGCGTTGGATTCGCAATCTTGTATCCGTTAAGGTGCAGGATCGGAAGCACCACGCCGTCTGTTACCGGATTGAGAAATTTATTCGAATGCCATGCCGTTGCCAGAGGCCCCGTTTCGGCTTCTCCATCGCCAACCACGCAGGCAACCACCAGGCCTGGATTGTCGAAGGCGGCGCCGAAAGCATGGCTCAGCGAATAGCCCAGCTCTCCGCCTTCATGGATGGAGCCCGGGCATTCGGGCGAAACATGGCTGGGGATTCCGCCGGGGAAAGAGAATTGTGTGAATAGTCTTCTTAATCCTGCTTCGTCGCGACTGATATTCGGGTATACCTCACTGTAAGTTCCTTCCAGATAAGTATTGGCCACCAGGGCAGGCCCGCCATGGCCGGGGCCTGAAACATAGATCATGTTCAGGTCGTATTTTTTAATGATGCGGTTGAGATGCACATAAATGAAATTCTGTCCCGGTGTGGTTCCCCAATGGCCAAGCAGCATTTTTTTGATATGCTCCAGCTTGAGCGGCTCGCGCAGCAGGGGATTATCGTGCAGGTAGATCTGTCCTACGGAAAGATAATTGGCTGCCCGCCAGTAAGCGTCCATGTTATGGAGCAGCTCATCCGTCAATTCATTATTCATCGTTATATTTTTTGATGGTTATAGATACTGGCTGTGGTTTCAGCGATCATCAATTCTTCATTGGTGGGGATTACATATACTTTTGCCGGGCTATCTGAAATCCGAAAGGCATTCCGGCTGTTCTGCGCTTCGTTTATTTTGATTCCCAGGTATTCAAGTCCCTCGCAGATCCTTGAACGTATAACAGGTGCATTTTCACCGATGCCTCCTGAAAATACCAATCCATCCAATCCGCCCAGCACTGCAGTAAAAGCGCCGATCCATTTTTTGATCTGGTAACAAAACACCTGGATGGCCTCTGCGGCTGCCGGATTGCTTTTTTCCTGCTTCAGCAGATCCTGCATATCGCTGCTGGCACCGGAAATGCCCAGCAGCCCCGATTCATGATTGATGAGATGGTTGAACTGTGCGGCGCTCATGCCTTTTCGCATAAGCCACCACGTTATACCGGGATCGAGATCGCCAGAACGGGTGCTCATCGGTATTCCTGCTGCCGGCGTGAACCCCATGCTGGTATCCATGCTCTTGCCGTCTTTAACGGCAGTGAGGCTGGCGCCGTTGCCGAGGTGGGCC
>CAYYZJ010000495.1:0-4885 GCA_964475615.1 uncultured Flavitalea sp.
ATTCTATTTCATTTCTCTTTTCCTTAAAAGCCGATACAATGCTGCTCAGCACCTGCTTCCAGGAAGGCCGGTTATACAAAGGCCTGGGCGGAAAATAGGTTCCTCCATAAAAAGGCTTTCCTTCAGGAGTAAGAAAAACATTCAATGGCCAGCCTCCGCTGCCGGTCATGGCCTGAACAGCGTCCATATAAATGTGGTCGAGGTCGGGTCTTTCTTCACAGTCGATCTTGATATTCACAAAACCGGCATTCATGACCCGGGCCGTTTCCGGATCCTCGAAGCTTTCCTTCTCCATCACATGGCACCAGTGGCAGGCCGAATAACCGATACTGACCAGGATAGGCTTGTCCTCCTGCCTGGCTTTCTGCAATGCTTCTTCACCCCAGGGATACCAGTCGACCGGATTATTGGCATGTTGCAGTAAATAAGGACTTGCTTCTTTGGCTAAGCGATTGGGCATGAATGCAAGTTAGGCAAAAGGCGAATGAGGCTTAAAGAGACTTAAATGATAAGACCTAATATAAGATTATTTTAATATAAAGCTCAGATTATGCTGGGTTCATCCTGAGTAGAGTTTCCCAGGATAACCTCAGGATGGGTATTATCAAAGAGAATTAGGATACTTTGATGAAACAGTAAGCTGCCGCTTATTATTTCTTTTTTAGACTCTCCGAGAGGTATTTTTCCAGGGCAGAAACCATAGAAGGCGCCTGGGGTTGCGGAGCTCTGATATCCAGCACCAGACCGGCATCTTCCACAGCGCGGGAAGTATTGTTGCCGAAAGCGCCGATCTTGGTTCCGTTTTGCTTGTATTTGGGGAAATTATCGAAAAGACTTTTTACGCCGCTGGGAGTGAAAAAACAGATGATATCATATTCCTGCTTGTCGAGCACTTCCTTTATGTCATTGCTGATGGTACGGTACATGAAAGGAGTGGCAAATCCGCAGTTGTTATTTTTTAACCAGCCTACGATCTCATTGTCCTGCTGATTTTCGGAACAGGGATAGAGGAATTTCTCATTTTCCTTATGTTTATTGATCACATCAAACATGCTCTTATTGGTACCGTCTGCTCCATAAAACACCTTGCGTTTTCGATACAATATGAATTTCTGCAGGTAGAGCGCCACTGCTTCGGTTATACAGAAATATTTCGTATCCTGCGAAATGCTAACCTTCATTTCTTCGCAGATGCGGAAAAAATGGTCGATGGCATGCCTGCTGGTAAAAATAACTGCCGAATAATTGCTGAGCTCTATCTTCTGCTTCCGGAAATCCTTAGCCGAAATGGGCTCAAGCAGAATAAAGGGATGAAATGCAAGCTCTACTCCGTACTTCCTGGTAAGTTCAAAATAAGGCGACTTATCAGTTTCCGGTCGGGGTTGAGTGATTAGAATTTTTTTCACAGTTTTATCAGATGTCTCCGTAAAATCGGTTTTTTCCTTATTCTTAACCATATTTGCTTCCGGGAGGGAATTTTGCAAAATTAATAAGATTAATAAGCCTTTTCCAAATAACTCAATAACACCTTGTAAATCAAGAGTAGCGGTGTTATCTCGAAGGCGCAAAGGTACAAAAAAAAGTGAAATCCATTCAGTTTTATTTCTTTTCTTATCAGCCCATAGGCGGCAAAAAAACGGTAAGCAAAGAAGATAAACACCATGGCCAGGGATACCGTAATGGTGATATCGCGGACTAAATACCCTGAAAATGAAAGTATTACCAAAACGGGCAGCAAAAAAATGGCCAGGATTTTGTTTGCCAGGAAGATCACAAAAATATAGGCGTCTGCAGCCCGCTGTATATTGAATATCCAGCCGATTATTTTAAGGAAAAGGAATTTAACCAGGTAAATGACCGAGAGCAGCCCGGCGCAGTTGACCAGCAACATCCAGAAATCGACCGTTTCGGCCACCTTATAATAACGGGTAAGAAAACACGCATAAAGCGCCCCTGTTATCACGAACAGGATATTGAGCAATAAGGAAGGCAGGGGCGACTGGAGCACCTGTTCCCTGAGCTGTTGCTGCCGCATGGAAACCTGAAAAAAAAGGTTGAACAGATTGGCCAAGTATTTCCGGAAAAAAACCCGCACCAAAGCAAAATAGAAGAGAATGCCTACCAATAGATAAAAAATACTGTCATAGGATTTTGCCTGATGAATTTGCTCAGGCGCTGAAATGGGATGACCCAGGAAATTATAATAAGGATGGGCCAGCAATACGTCCCGGAATGAAAACGCCTTGGTTCTGGTATATGGAATTTCCTGCGGAACAATCAATGAATCTTTTTTAATAGCCCCAATGATGGCAGCGCTGTCTTTTTTGAATGTGCTGTCTTTTCTTATCCTCGGCTTGCGGATCGCCACTTTATTGACTGTATCTTTCGGAGTGGTATCTTTTGGAATAATGGGTTGAGGCTGGATGGAAGCAGTGTCAGGTGGAACAGTATCTTTATTGGCTCCGGAATCCGGCGTTTGCGCCGGCGAAATATTATAAAAGAACAGGAATAAAAAAAGAGGCAGTAAAAATTTTGTCACAATCTTTCGATAGTTATGGATGTAAATTAAAAAAAGTTCACGTATCCCAGATGTATCTTGGCCTGCCGCATATTCAGATTCGTATCATCCCGTTTGCCCACAGCATAGGACATATTGAAAATGCCCGCCTTGGTTTCAAATGCCAGTCCCAATCCGAAGCCCAGGAATGAATTGTTCAGACTATATCCCGGTATGTTGTTCTTAGCCCAGCCCAGATCTATAAAAGAAAATAAAAATGAGTTCTGACCGATCAGGTATCTGTATTCCATGGTAGCTACTCCGTATTGCGTAGCCAGTATGCTTTCTTCATCAAATCCCCTCAGCAATTTATATCCGCCGATCTGGAAAGCTTCATTCCTGAATGTAGCCGGACTTTGAAACCATCCGGCATTTGCTCCCAGCTTGAATGTGGAGCTGCGGCTGAGCCGGAAATAATGTGCAGCGACAAGCTTCACACGAAACTGATAGGACTTCAACTTTAGTGTGTCATATAGCGAATTAAAAGAAAAACCGGAATCGGCGGGATCGACGAGCTTTATGATGGCATTGCTCTTTTTAATTTTTTTTGTGCCTACTATGCCGGTGATCTCAAGCTCATTTCCTTTTACCGGGTTAAAACGGTAATTGGTATTGTTGAAAGCATAATCCAGTCCAAGGCTGATGGAACTAAGATCAGCCTGGGCAGGGAGTTGGCGCGTAGCGATCACCTGCAGCGTATCTACATTCAGTAAATTGGTGCTGGCGCTTTGGATGAATACGCTGCCGGTTTGTGTGGCAGAAGCTGAATATTGAACGCCAAGCTGGGCATTTATATTAATATAAGAAGAATCTTTTTTGAACAGGTCGAAAGCAAAGTTTACGCCGAATGGCGACCTGAACAGATAGGGCTGTTGAAAATACAGGTTCAGCCTCGGCGATTTCGGTTGGATCTGCTGCCAGTTGAGGCCGATGCTTTCTCCATTGCCCAAAGCATTTTTGAGATCGATCGTAGCCTCTCCGGTGATCAGCAATTTATTGCTCGTAAGCTGGTCATTATTCGGCAGCAGTCCGATCAATGCATCGATCTGGCTGCTCTTTTTGGGTTTCAAATAAAGATTCAATATAGACCCGGTTCCAAGCAGGCTGAGGTTCCAGGGCCTTTCTTCCTGCAGATAGGGTAGCTCCATGATCTTTTTGCTGATGGCCTCGAGCTTTTCTTTTTTATAGATACTTCCGTCGCGGATGTTGAGGTATTGTTGAAGAAAGCTGTTGGATATCCTGGCTGTCCCGTTTATGCGGATGCTGTCTATCCTGTACAAAGGCCCTTTGTCGATTTTCAAATTGGCGGCGATGGCATTGTTTTCGAGCGAAATGCTGTCGAGCGATATCCTGGCGAAAGGATAACCGTTGTTCTCCAGGTAATCCAGTATCTGCTGCTGCGCCCGCCGCACCTGCGCATAATCGAAAGCCTTACCCGAAAGTCTTTTTTCATTCCATCCGGAAGCATTCAATATTTCGGCGTCTTCTTTTTTAGTCCTGATGTGCGACAGGGTGAACGCCTCTCCTATATATAAATGAATAAAAGCGCGGGTGGAATCGTAACGGATGCTGTCGATGGAAGCCGTTTCAAATCCTTTTGTCTGAAGCAGGGAAGGAAGCTGGTAGATATATGCCGTACAGGCTTCCCTGTCTTTGAACGAAGTTTGTAGCTTTAGTATTTTCTGGCTGAACTGCGGATCCTGATCCGCGCAGATGATGTTGAGCCGGTATTGCGAAAGCGCGCTGATGCAGCCTGAACAAAGCAGCAGCATGGTACAAACATATAATCTTAATTTTGTCATCCGGCACGATCAGCAATTCATCTGTAATATTCGATAAAAATCAATAAATCCGATGGCAGGCATCTATATTCATATCCCCTTTTGCAGGCAGGCCTGCCATTACTGCAATTTTCATTTTTCCACTTCATTGAAAACTAAAAACGATTTTGTTGCCGCTTTATTGAAAGAAATGGAATGGCGGAAAGATTATCTCGATGGCGAAGCCATTGAAACGGTTTATTTCGGTGGTGGCACTCCGTCTGTTTTAACGAAGCAGGAGCTGGAGCTGATCTTCGGTAAGCTGAATGCTGTTTTCGATATTCAACCCGGCGCAGAAATAACCCTGGAAGCTAATCCAGACGATATGCATCCTTCCAGGATCGAAGATTGGAAACAGGCAGGCATCAACCGCCTGAGCATCGGTGTGCAGTCTTTTTTCAATGAAGACCTTGAATGGATGAACCGGGCGCATACTGCCGCGCAGGCGCTCAATGGCATCAAAGCGGCGCAGGCGCAGGGCTTTACCAATATCAGCGTCGACCTGATC
>CAYYZJ010000496.1:0-2246 GCA_964475615.1 uncultured Flavitalea sp.
AATGGAAAACAAGGAAACGACCCGTAAAGCTCTTGAAGGATTAATAGTTCAACTGTAAAGCTTTTTCAGTATTATTGCTCTTTACTGTAAAGCCTATCCAGTATTATTCTCCCAACTGTAAAGTTTTTTCAGGATAAGACATTCGGCTATTTTATAAGGATAAGCCAGAGATAACCCAGAGATAAGCCAGTGATAAGCCACAGATAACCCTGATTTTAAAAGCACTGGATTATCTCTGCCTTTTACTTGCTTTTATCCTGGTTTATGCTTATCTTAAAGCTGATTTAATATCCTGTTGTATGGCCATCCTTAAAAACAACCTGAACTTTACCGGCCGCCTCGGCAATGCCACTGCCTACAGCATGCGCGGCCATGATGAGATCATCATCCGCACCAAAGGCGGGGCTTCCAGAAAAAGGATCAAGACCGATGTTGTCTTTGAAACTACCCGTAACCTCAATAATGAATGGAAAGGAGTAACGAAGGCTGCCCTGGATATCCGGGATGGGCTTTATGCGCTCAGGCCAATGGCTGACTATAACATCTCCGGGCCACTGAATGCGCTGGTCAAAAAGCTTCAGGTTTTGGATACGGTCAATCCAAAAGGAAAGCGGTCTATCTTGTTTTCAAGCCATCCCGGTTTTATCAGCAGCTTTCAATACAACCGCAAAACCCTTTTTGATACGGTGATCCGCCAACCGCTCGATGTTTCCATCGATAAAGCCACCGGCATTGCCGAAGTAACGATTCCTGCGTTGCAGCCGGGTATCAATTTTTTCAGTCATCCCGGATATTCGTATTTCCGGATGGTGCTGGCATTTACTGCTGTGAGCGATTATATCCTGGACGATAGAACCGGTAATTATATTTCTTCAAACTCCTTGTTGCCGGAATATAAAGCGGTGTATACGGATTGGATGGCCACAAACAGACCGCAGCCTTCGGCTGATTATAAAATCAATCCTCACAATACATTTTTGCCGGGAGCCGGAATGATCCTGGTGCTCGGTGCAGGAATTCAGTATGGAGTGCCTGCTGTGGATGGTTCAATAGAACCTGCGCCCTATGTGGGAGCAGCGAGGGTGATAAAGAGTGTATAATGAATGAGGTTTTCAATAAATATTGCCGGTATCCCAATCCAATTGAAAAGGTTTAAGCTCCAGTTTTACAGGTTCCGCTGTAGTCACCCTTCATTTAGAAAATTTTCAAATTCAAGGAGTAAGTACTGCATAATCTAATCTAGGACTGTAAAGTTTGAATAATATAGATCATTAGAAAATAAATAATGATAAATTGGAAAGGCGTTAACAGGATTAAACTCATCCATAAAACCATATACTGTTCCACCAACAATCTTATAATCAAACAGCAGACGGTGATGAACAAATTCTTTATTTGGAAACTCCTGTTTGACAAGGGCCTTTAAATCATTTATTGCGTCGTTGAACTTGGAGTTAAGGTTCGCTTTATTGTATAGCAATTCATTTTCCGGGACTGGCTTTCCTTTATATTCTTTAAGTTCTCTGAATAAATAAACGTCTTTAATAAAAATAGTATAGTGATCCGTTAACAACGAGATCTTTGTGTTTAAGGTTCGCTTTAACTCAAATCGTGATTCATTCACATTTTCCAGGTCTATCGATAAATCATAACTTGGAAATTGAATATAGGAATTATCCGAAATCAAATCTCTTTTAAATTTTGCAGATAATTTGGCAATCAAACTACTCCAAGGTGTATTTTCTTGTTTTTGAATTTGAAGTAGTTTCTCATCCAGAATATCCCGCAGAAGTTTATATCCTGGATACTTAGTATAAATTTGCGGAATGCCTATGGGATAGTATAAATATATTTTTTTTAAAAACTCAAAAATTATCGGATCCATCTTTAAAGATTTGAACTATCAAAAATATAACAGTATGCGTTTGAGCGTTTGTTCCATTTTTTTGGTTGCGGTTTACTGTTTCCAATACTTGACCCGAGAAACTGTATTGAGAGGACATGGTAATGGTACTGGTAACATCACCGCGGAAAAAAGTTTTTACTTGTAGGTACGATGCTTATCATCATAAAAACTGTACGGTATATTACATTGTCTGCTATTGATATGATGTTCCCTATTAGTAGGACAGATAATGATGAAAACTAAGATAGAAAGAACTACTATTATTACTATTACCTTTCTTTTCTTTTTTTGCTACTTTTTTTCTTTTCTTTTGCTATGCACGTGGATATGTGGATAACCC
>CAYYZJ010000497.1:0-1521 GCA_964475615.1 uncultured Flavitalea sp.
TTCACGAATATCATCATCAACGCCATCGAGGCCATGAAGGAAGAAAAGGGAGAGCTGGATATTTCAGTAACCAGCGAGCCTGCCTATCATCAGGTTTCAATAAAGGATAACGGAAGCGGCATCAGTCCCGAGAGCCTGCCACATTTGTTTGAACCCTATTTTACTTCCAAGCGGAACGGGCTGGGGCTGGGGCTTGCCACCACGCTCAACATCATCCAGTCGCACAAAGGAACCATCGATGTGCAGACCAATACCAATAGCGGGTCTAATTTTATCATTAAGTTTGAAAGGGCTTAATGGGCAATTAGCAATAGGCAACTGTATGCTGCTCATTACCCATTGCTAATGGCCAATTGCTTATTTGCTTCCAGTATTTTCAATAGCACTTGTTCCCCTGCCGTCAATCCCGTCTTCTCATCCTGCTTTTCGATCTTATCCAGCGCAGCGGTATATTTTGTCAGATTGTTCTCTTCATACAAACGGAAAAGCATGGGATGCACGTAATATTTTTTACACACTGCCCGCGTATTGCCCAGCTTGCTGCTTACCATATCCAATACCGCTACAATATTTTTTTTACGCTGGCCCGCTGTAGTGGCCTCTTCCAGGGAGCGCAGGGCTTCCAGTGCATGGATGGAGCCGGCCCAGGTGCGGAAATCCTTGGCAGTGAAATCGGCTCCCATGGCGGATTTGATGTAATCGTTCACCATGCCCGATTCGATCGTTTTGTGATTGCCTTCGGCATCATAGTACTGGAACAATTCCTTGCCCGGAATATCGCGGCATTGCTTTATCGTTCGGGCCAGGCGTTTGTTGCGCAGGCTGATGCGCTGCGGAATGCCCTTCTTTCCCTTGAATGAAAACATAATGGTATCGCCGCTGATGGAAACATGCTTGTCTTTAAGTGTTGTGAGGCCGTAAGACCCGTTCATCTTTTCATAGCTGTTGCTGCCGATGCGGATATAGGTTCTTTCCATCAGGCTGATCACGGTAGCGATCACTTTTTCCTGGGTCAGCTCCCTGCGGGCCATGTCCTGTTCTATTTTCATCCGCAGTTGCGGCAGGGCCTTCCCGAATTCATACATGCGGTGGAATTTGGTTTCATTGCGCAGCAGGTTCCATAAAGCGTGGTAGCGGTATTGTTTGCGATGGCGTGCGTCCAGCCCCGTGGCCTGTATATGACCATTCTCGAGCACGCAGATCCATACATTTGTCCAGGCCGGCGGAATGACCAGCCTGTTGATGCGGCCGATCTGCTTTGGATCGGTTACCGGTTTATTATTGAAAAGATAAGAGAAGACCTTTCCTTTTTTGACACGGCTGATGCCCGGCATGTCGTCCCTCACATAAACCAGGTTCACAATGGAAGCCGCTTTTTCATGATCCTTATCTGCCTTCAACAGCTCACGGTGCGACAATGAAACAACGGTATCTGGCATCGGCTCGGTCAATATTATAGTAGATTGCTATAATGCGAATCCCTGTTTTCTTAAATAGGCGGTGATCTTGGATATCTTGTTG
>CAYYZJ010000498.1:0-5362 GCA_964475615.1 uncultured Flavitalea sp.
GCTTCCAGAAAACGGCGGTACCTGTTGATCTCTTTCGGTAAATGATCCGAAAGGAAAGGGCTTCCGAAAAACCGGTAAAAGCCATCGCCCTCAAAACTGGCTACCAGTATTTGCGCACCGGCAGGCAGGGTATAATCGAATGCATATTTTATTGGCCCCAGAACGAGGCATTTATCCATTTCAATGGTTGTACCCTGTTTGGAGATCATTGAAGCCTTAGGGCCAAAATTAAAGATCAGGATTGTCTGATACGATGGCAACAGCGTTTTGGTCAATGGCTGCCCGGTGTTATTCTCCGCAAAATAAAAATGAGAGAACACTTCCCGGAACTCTTCCGGAACGGAAATCCTGAAATTATTATAGGCATCCGACATCGGGTGTATTGTTCCGCAATTTATAGAAACCGGCTTTACTTTTGCAAGTAGTTAAAAACAGCTCTTCACGCTCGCCTTTAGAAGTTAAAAAAATAAATTGATCGATTATGAAACCGGTAAAATTCATCTTATTCAGGTTGCTCGTTATAACCATTATTCCGGCAACCGAATGCATTGCCCAGCCTACCCCGCGGCATTCATTGCTCGCCCTTTCAAAAACCGATCATACGCTGGCCATTGTAGATCCGGCTACTTTAAAGGTCATCAAGCGCGTACCTGTCGGAAGCGATCCGCATGAGGTGATCGCTTCTTCTGATGGAAAAACGGCTTATGTGTCCATCTATGGCGGCGGCAGCCTTCATGAACTTAATGTCATTGACCTCGTTGCTCAAAAACCCTTGTCCGATATCGACACAAGACCTTTGTTCGGCCCGCATGGCTTAACATTTGTTGCAGGAAAAGTATGGTTCTCTGCAGAGGGCTCCAAATCCGTTGGGCGGTATGACCCGGCCACGCATAAGCTCGACTGGAGCATGGGAACGGGGCAGGACAGGACGCACATGGTTTATGTAACCGGCGATGGAAAGAATGTATACACAACAAACGTTTCGTCGGGAACAGTCAGCATTATTACAGATACGCTGATCCAGCCCGGCGGATTTGCGCCTCCGGGAGCCAAACCCCGTACGGACTGGATTCAAACTGTTATTCCGGTTGCCAGGGGTTCGGAAGGATTTGATGTATCGCCGGATGGCAGGCAACTGTGGACGGTTGCTTCTGATGACGGAACCATTTTCATCATAGATATTGCAGCCAGAAAAGTGACTGCAACAATCGATGCAAAAGTTACCGGCGCCAACCGGCTGAAATTTACGCCGGACGGCAAGCTGGTATTTGTCTCCAGCCTGCAAAAGGGCGATCTGTTCATTTATGACGCGGCATCGCGCCGGGAATTGAAACAGGTGAGCATTGGTCACGGCGCTGCAGGCATTCTCATGGATCCTGATGGCTCAAGGGCGTTTGTAGCTTGTACAGGCGATAATTATGTAGCGGTCATAGACCTCAAGACTTTAACTGTTACCGGCCATATCGATGTCGGCGGAGGGCCGGATGGTCTGGCCTGGGCAGCCAGACCTTAATATCTTTTTCAATTGAATGATTGCCGGAATTCCAAAGGCGAAAAATTAGTCTTGGCCTTGAATAATTTGCTGAACGACTGCGGATGTTCAAAGCCCAGTTCATAAGCGATTTCGCTTACCGATAAATCAGTGGTGGATAATTTCTCTTTGGCCTTTTCGATCAGCTTGTCGTGTATGTGTTGTTGAGTGCTTTGTCCTGTCAATACTTTAAGCAATCCGCTTAAATAATTGGACGATACGTTTAGCTTTCCGGCAATGTATTGAACGGTAGGCAATCCTTTTCTCACGATATCATCGCCATCAAAATATGCCGCAAGCAGATCTTCCAGTCGTGCCAGGATTTGATGATTGGTTATTTTCCTGGTAATAAACTGGCGTTGATAAAATCTTTCCGCATACGTGAGCAGCAAACCAAGCTGGGCAATGATGATGTCCTGACTGAATTTATCGATGTTTGAATGATATTCCTGCTGAATGTTTTGCAGAAGGTTTGCAATCGTCGCTTCCTCTTTATCTGAAAGAAACAAGGCTTCATTTACCGAATACTCAAAATATTCGTATTGCTTTATTGTTTTGGCCAAAGGCGTATTCCAGAAAAAATCGGGATGCACAAGCAGTATCCATCCTGAATGGTTTGATGCCGGATTGTTGTCAACCTCAATTCTAAAGACCTGGCCGGGCGAAATAAAGAACATAATGCCTTCATCAAAATCGCATTCCTGCTGGCCATATTTCATTTTAGCATGGAAATCCCTTTTCAGCGAAATAGAATAAAAATCAAAAATCCAGCTTATTGAATTGTTTCCGGGCGAATGTTTCATCGACCCATAATCTATCAGGCTGATCAATGGATGTTCCGGCTTAGGTAATCCCCTGAAACGATGATATTCGGTTATCGTTTTAATTCTATATGGTCTTGAGTTGGCCATCTTACAATGTTAATTATTTTTGATTAAAGGCGGCAGCAAATTCCTTGGCAAAATCCTTCATCTTTACTTTCCCCAGCGCCGGCCTGTTGTGGTAATAATCTTCATATAATATTCCGTTACGCCTGCTTGCATTCATTTCAACAAATCCTGCAGCAATATTTGGGTTCCATCCTGCTTTTATCAAAACGTTAAGCAGTTGTTCATCGGGAATAATTATCCATTTCAAATCAGGCTTTCCAATTGCCGCACCTAAAATAGCTGCCACCTCATTGCAGGTAAGTTCATCGCTTGCCACATAACGTATTTTTCTGCCAGAAAAAGCTGTTGTAATTTCTTCGGTAATTGCGGCTGCAATATCTACCGGTGAAACCCAGGGCTCTTTGTCATCTTCGCCATAGTTCGATACGATAGCTCCCTGCGTTTTTATAGTCTGTATAAAGGCATATAAATTATAGTAGAAGCCTACAGGGCGAATAAATGTAATGGCTATATCCGAAGGCAGTTTGTTGAAAATGTTTTCCAAATGGTAATGATATGCAAGAATGCCATTGCCTTTGTCGGTATGAGCGCCGATGCTGCTGAGATGAACCACGCGCTTTACACCCGATTGCCGGATGGCTTGTGCATAGCTATGGCCGATCCTCTTATGATGCTCCATAATATCGAGATTATGATCAAGGAAACTGACAGGCGGCTCCATACAGTAAACGGCATCCGCACCGGTAAAAATTGTGGTCAGAAAACGGGCATCTTCTATTGTGCCAGTAGCAGCGGTTGCTCCCAGCGCTTCAATGTCTCTTTGCCTTTCGGGCTTGCTGCTGATTACAGTAACCTGGTGCCCTTTTTGTATTAATTCTTTTGCGAGCGGTTTGCTGATATGTCCTACCGAACCTGTTACAATAATTTTCATTTTTCTGTTTTTTGTATGTTGCAAAGCTCTGCAGCAAGCAAAAAACAGGTGTAACCGAATCTACTGTTTCTGTAGTCGATTTGAAGGGTCTGGATGTTATTTACCTGTAGTGATCAAATAGAAAAAGTTTTATCTTCCCAACAGCTTATGATATATAAACTTTTTAATCCATCGGCAATAGTGCAGGAATATGTAAAGAATTATCATTTGCTGCACTTCAACCTGAATGGCCTGACAGTAAGCCCAACGAGGTCTTATTTTCCCCGTGCCGAGCAATGCCTTACATTCGACCTACGCGGCCAGGTAACTTCTGTTAACAACCATACAGGAGAAAAGCAATACAGGCCATCCAGTTATCTGTCTCAACAACAAATATCTACTTATGATCTATCGTTTAGTGAAGAATATATCATGTTAAAGGTCGTGTTCCGGCCCGGCGCCTTATACAGGCTGCTGGGTATTCCGTTGCATGAATTTGGAGAAAGGTACATCGATGCCTCACTGGTTATCCCTTCAGAAATAAATCCGGTCAATGAACAGCTTGCCAATGCCGAAACTTACAGCGAAATGATCCGGATAGTTGAACAATATATTATGCATAAGATCAAAAAAGTTAAAATCCCGAAACATCCTGTAGATTCGGTCAACGAACGCTTTTATCAGTCCCCCTTTCGTTTCTCTCTGGATGCGCTGGCTCGTCAGGCATATTTGTCCGCCCGGCAATTGGAAAGGAAATACCTTGAACGGATTGGGGTAAGCCCTATCGTATATCATCGTATCCTCAGGTTCAATCACGCTTTTCAATTGAAAGAAAAGCATCCTTCCTTAAGCTGGCTGGCTGTAGCCATCCATTGCGGTTATACCGACCTTCAGCATTTGATCAAGGATTTCAGGCAATTTTCGGGAGGTACTCCTTCTGCCCTGATATATGAAGAAGCCAACAGCATTCAGCGAAAATTGAAATTGATATAAAAATGTCGTTTTTATACACCTGCATACATGAGGGCAGCAGCTATCTTTGAAAAAATGCCTCTGCTATGCAAAAATTTCCAAAATGGCTGTTTATTTTTCTTTTATCCATCAGTTACCTTAATACTATGGCTCAATCAAAGCATGAACAAGTAATCAGGGATCTTGAGCGCCAGGAAGCGGAAGCAGTCCTGAAAGGTGATACCGCTACATTATTTGAAAAATTGTGGGCGCCGGAACTCATTGTTAATAATCCGGCTAATTTCATTGTAACCAGGCCGCAAATCGTGGAACTGATCAAAACCGGAAAGATCAATTATGAAACTTTTGAACGGATCATCGAAAAAATTTCCATTATTGACAATACGGCTATTGTAATGGGCAGGGAAGAATTGAAACCACAAGGGGTTACTGACAATGCAGGCAAACAGTTGATCCGCCGGTTTACCAATATCTGGGTAAAGCTGCATGGACACTGGCGTCTTGCCGGGAGACAGGCGACGATTGTTTCCATACAATGAACGGATCTGCAAGTTATATATGAGATGTCGGCGCTTTCTTACAAAATCTTTGTTTCAGCGGAAGTTTTAATCGGCTGTTTCCGAAACAATCGTAAACAAGGCGATTTTCCGGTCTTTTCCTTTTAATTCGTTTTCGCCTAATGACTTTAACTGAAATTGGGCGTCAAGTCTTTTTATCAGTTCTCCGGAAATAAGATTGTCGACTTACTGAAAATCAGCCAGATCATACCATACGGGATGATCCGGGAAATATTCCGTTTGGTTATTGGCGAAAGCATTTCAAAGTAAATCAATTTAAGTAGCACAATATCGCGAAAATTTATTGCGATGGATGCTGCTTGCTGTCAACCTTGTTAACAAACTGAAGGCCGAAATACTTATCTGAAGGCGGGACTGTATGATTTCAGCAAGCAAAGGCAAAGATGAAAATGCATAGCTCGGGAAAATAGTCCAAATTGGTCATTTTTACGCCAGGATCGACAAAATCATTCCAAAATTATTTGCAGGAATAAAAAAATGT
>CAYYZJ010000499.1:0-6768 GCA_964475615.1 uncultured Flavitalea sp.
GTTTTTGGGATTGGCGCTCCAGATGATATCGTCCAGCGCCTGGCTGCAATAGCTTACTTCCTCGCTGATCCGCCTGAGGTGCAGGCCGGCTTCCGAAGGGCTGTCGAGCTTTTTGAGCGTAATGACGGAAAGCATATTGATATTGGAAAGCGTGGAACCGATATCATCGTGCAGATCCCTGGCTATCCGGTCGCGCCGCACTATCTGCAACTGCAGGATCTGGTTTACCCGGTAACGGTACATGCCGTGCAGGATCAGCGCCATGGTGAGCACGCTCAGCAGCACGAACCACCAGGAGGTGCGGAAGGCGGCGGCGACCATTGCAAAAACGGGTTTGGCTCCGCGTTCCGTACGGGCTTCGTATTTTTCTGAAGGCGCATGGATATATCCGTTGGCAGCCTGGTTATCGACATAAGACCAATCATCCCGTAAATGGCCGGCGGAATGGTTCAGCGCACCGGTAAAATCGGCGAAGTAAATGCATTTGGCATCGCTGGAATACTTTGCATCATAAACAGACAAGGCATTACTGGTTCCGGCCTGGGCCGAAAGGGGCTGCTGTATGGCTGATGCGATTACAAACAGCAAGGCAATGAACGTTATTTTCATGATCCTCATTTTATGAAATGAAAAACCGGATTGGGAGCGGGAACTTTAAACGGATAATGGAACAATGCTTCCGGGCAATAGGCGTTAACGGCAGCCAGGATTTTTCCGTCTAATTTTCCGGATCCCTTTTGCCGGCTGTTGCGGAAAGCAGCATGAACGAGGGTCATAAAGGGAATTAATAAATATTTCATGACTTATTTTTTGGAGTTGATGAGAAAAAATTCATTATCGCAAATGATGTAGTAAACTTAAACCAGTTGCAGGCCCGTTTGCAAATCGAATCGCTGAACTGCTTTTTAAATAGACGAATAAATGCGGATACGGTAAATAATCAATGCTCCTGCTGCAACAAAAAAGCAGTATATTAGGGAGTGATAAGGGAAAAATCTATGGATGCATTAAAAAAAAGGTATAAATGTATCATTGTTGATGATAATGAACTGGACAGGCTTACCGCCTTATCTTTCGCACGCCGCTATCCCTTCCTGCAGATTGAAGGCGTGTTTGAATCGGCGAACCAGGCCCTGGAGCTTGTTCACAAAAACCCGCCCGAAGTGCTGCTGCTGGATATAGACATGCCGGGCATCAACGGCCTGGAGCTGCGCAAGCAACTGGAACAAGTGCCGGCCTGTATCTTTATTACTTCCCATCCGGAATTTGCCCTGGACAGTTTTGAGACCACTGCACTCGATTTCCTGGTAAAGCCGCTGCGCTCCGAACGGTTTGAAAGGGCCATGGATAAGCTGCAGCGCTTCCTGGAAATACATTATAAGGCCGAATTGCTCGATTATACCCTTGGAGAAGATACGCTTTTCATTAAAGACGGATACAACCACATCAAGCTCCAGCTTTACGAGATCATTTACCTCGAAGCATTGAAAGATTATACCGGCATCGTTACCAGGCAGAAAAAATACTGCGTGCTGAGCCCGCTTGGCAACCTGCTCAAGGAAAAGACCTTCCGGCATTTTATCCGCATCCACCGGAGCTATGCCGTACAAAAGCATTTTATCGACAAAATAACGCCGAGGGAAGTGATGGTGAACAATACACCCCTGCCCATCGGCAGAAGCTACAAGGATGCGCTGGACAGATTGCTGGCGCAATAAACCATGCTGACATGAAACATCTACTCCTGATCGCAACAATATTGCTTTGTGTGAATGCATTCGCCCAGAAACGAGGGCAGGCGCTGATCGATTCCATACTGGCCGGGCTGCCGGAAATGAAAGACGATTCCAATAAGGTGAAGGCCCTGAGCACCATTGCGCGGACATATATGATGATCGATCCGAAAAATGAGTTCAGCTACGCCCAGCAAGCCCTGCAGCTTGCAGAAAAGATGAACTGGAAAAGAGGGATTGCGAATATGCACAATGACCTGGGCCTGATGATCGGCGACACCGGCAACAATACATTGGCAAGAGAGCATTTTGAGAAAAGCTACGAGATCAACAGAGAGATCGATTCAAAGATCAACCAGATCAATAACCTGAACAATATAGGCAGAAGCTACCAGCGGGAATCGAACTATTCGAAGGCCACAGAAAATTTTTTTAAAGCATTGACCATAGCGGAAGAAATAAAGGACGATGAAAAGATCGCTTTGGTAGGCACCAATCTTACAGCCAGTTTCCTTACCCAGGAAGATTATGCCAAGGCAACAACGTACGCGGAAATGACATTGAAGCACGGAGAGAAGGCCAATGCGCCCGATCAGACCGGTAAAGCGCTGATGCTGCTGGGTGTTATCAAGGAACAAACAAAAGATACTCCTTCCGCGAAGGTTTATCTGGAGAAGTCGCTCAAGATATATGAAGATATGGATAATAAACCGCAGATGGCAGGAGTGCTCACCGAGATGGCAGTTTTATACGCGGGCGACCCTAAGAAGGGAATAGCATTAATGCAGGAAGCGCAGAAAATTAACGATGAGATCGGCCCGGCCTCCCTGGCCTCCATTACCAATACTGCCAACCTCGGAAAAAGTTATTATGATCTTGCTTTGCAAAGCAGGCAACCCGATCAAAACATTTACCTGAAAAAATCGGAGGAGTATCTGTTGCATGCAGAAGCGCTGAGCAAACAGACTTCAAATGCCGAATACCTGGCCGATGTTTCTCTTTCCCTGGCCGAGCTCGAAGAAAGAAAAGGCAATTATAAAGCGGCGCTGACCTATCATAAAACCGCTATGGCCATCAATGATTCTCTTTTCTCCCAGGAAAAAAAGAATGAAATAGCCGGTCTGGAAGAGAAGCATCATCTTGCTGCAAAGGACAACGAGATAGCCATCAGCAATCTCAAATTATCCAACCAGCGGAGAACGCAGATCGGGCTGATCGTAGGATTGCTGCTGGCAGGCACTATTGCCGGTTTGCTATACTGGCAAAGCCGCAACCGCAAAAAAACCAATACTATCCTGATGGTGCTGAACAATCAACTGGATGAAGCCAATAAGGTAAAGGCAAAATTCTTCGGCATCCTCAGTCATGACCTGCGCAGCCCCATTGCCAACCTCATTCATTTCCTGCATCTGCAAAAAGACGAGCCGGGAATGCTTACGGAGGAGCAGCGCGTGCAGTTGCAGCAAAGCATCAGCCAGTCGGCCGAAAACCTGCTCACCAATATGGAATCGCTGCTGGTATGGAGCAAAGATCAGATGCAGCATTTCAAGCCGCAGATCAGAAATGTATCCGTCAGCGACCTGTTCGAGTATACGGAGAAATTTTTCGGTCAAACCGAAAATATAACGATCAGGTTTAACCAGGTTCCCGGCCTGCAGGTATCGGGCGATGAAAACTATCTGCGCATCATCATGCAGAACCTTACTTCCAATGCCATCAAGGCATTGAAGAATATACCCAATGCCACGATTGAATGGAGCGCAAAAAAAGAAGGAAACAAAACCATTCTTTCCATAACAGACAACGGCCCTGGGATAAATGACGAGCAGGCCAAAGCATTATACGACGACAGTGCTGCCATCAATGCAAAGACGGGTTTCGGCCTTCATCTCATCAGGGATCTGGCCAAAGCCATACAATATAAAATATCCGTTCAATCCCAACCGGGGAGGGGAACAACGTTTACCTTGTCGGCATGATAATAGTGAGTAGTGAATAGAAAATTCAACATCTGATATTACAAACAAACAACATACAGCTAGAAAAACATACACAACAATATAATTACAATCAGTTATATTAAAATAATCTGCTGCGGAAGGGCTGTTGTTAACATTTACATAATATTGGGATAGTAGTTTAGTTGGCGATAGTTTCTTTTATGATTAGTATAATCGTCATTACCTGTATCATCTGCCAAACTGCTGTTGCAATTTACCTGCTTAATATCAAGAAGCTGGAAAATGATTTTGATAAAAGTATCATCGCCTTGCTGATTATCCTGTTATCCCATTTGGTCACCAAGTTTTTCCTGCTGGTCGTGTTAAAGAACAGCTTTCTGTACAATAAAGTGGCCAGCGGCTTCGGATTTGCGTATGGGCCATTCTTATATATTATTACCCGGTCTTTTATGCAAAAGCCTTTGTCGCATAAACAAAGGTTTCTGCACCTGCTGCCTTTTCTGCTGTTTACCGCAGTATACTTTATCCTGATTGCCGGCGAATCGCTCAAGCTTATCAGTGATTATTTTATTATTCATTATACCGCCAATTACCAGTACCTGGTAGCGGTTTCACTGATCGTCTATCCTTTTATTGTGCAAAGGCTGCTCAGAAACCCTGGCCATGCAGATGTTCTTGCACCGGAGAAAAGAAAGCTGATCGGCAATATAGCAATGGTTTTATTGGCAGGTATTTTATTGGGACTTTTTTTT
Organism: uncultured Flavitalea sp.; assembly: GCA_964475615.1. Taxonomy (GTDB): domain Bacteria; phylum Bacteroidota; class Bacteroidia; order Chitinophagales; family Chitinophagaceae; genus Puia. The sequence goes on from CAYYZJ010000499.1 coordinate 4,447, forward strand.
GCATTTACCAACATCCTTCGGGTGCCTATTCGCAACTTCGATCTCCGGGTATTGCCCTATATCTGTTTTGCTTTTATCCCGGTGCTGATACTCAGGTATAAAATGCAGGAAACGGCAGCAATGCAACGGGAAGCTGTTCAGCCTGTTGCCGCTGTTGAGGAAAAAGAACCGGAACATTCCGAAAAACGGTACCAGAAATCGGCGCTGGACGAAGCCATGATGGATGAATATGCGCTGGTGCTGGAAAATTTTATCAGGAAAAGCAGGATCTATCTCAATGCAGAGCTTTCGCTGGAAGAGCTGGCCGCGCAAGTTAAAATACCCAAGCACCATCTTACCCAATTACTGAATGACCGGTTTAAGAAAAATTTTTATTCATTCGTCAATGCCTATCGCATCGATGAGGCTGTAAAAAAATTAAAAGACCCGAATACGGAGCTTAGCATACTGTCATTGGCTTATGACTGCGGCTTTAATTCAAAATCTTCCTTTAATAATTATTTCAAGAAAATAACCACGCATACTCCTTCGGAATACCGGAAAATCATGCTTGAGGAGGCGGCTGAAAAGCATCTGGCTTCCTGATCCTTTCATCGATTGTGGACAGATAACAATTTGGTAATAATAAGGCCACAAATCGTTAACAATATAACTCACTGTATTTTATTGCATTAAAATTTCATTGCGTATTATCCGTGCGGGACGTACAGATTTTCGTCCTTCCCGTGTGGCAATGTCGTACAATGGACCTCCCGGGTTGATTTTTGCGCTCTACAAAACAACTGTTTATGAAATATGAAGATTTCCGCATGCACAGACCGGATTTTTTTAGCAGCATCAGCCTGGTATTCATGATGGCCGTTTTTTTATTGTCGGGCAATATCCTTTTCGGCCAGGAAAAAATATTATCCGGGAAGGTTACCGGAGTAAATGGTACGGGAATGCAGGGAGTGAATGTGCTGCTGAAAGGCAGCAATACCGGAACGGTTACTGATGCGGACGGCAATTACAGCATCAGGGTAACCAAGCCGGATGCAGTGCTCGTTTTTACGTTCGTAGGTTATATACCGCAGGAAATTGCAGTGGGCGATCAGACAGCAGTGAATGTAGTACTGGCAGAAGATAATAAACAGCTTACCGAGATAGTGGTTACGGCGCTGGGCATCAAAAAAGAAGTAAAAAGATTGGGTTATGCCGTTCAGGAAGTGAAGGGTGCGGAACTGACCAAGGCCCGCGATCCCAATGTGATCAATTCACTGACCGGCAAAGTAGCGGGTCTTACGGTCGGAAGTTCGGCAGAAATGCTGGGCCGCCCGCAACTGGTGCTGAGGGGCAGCACCGACCTGCTTTTTGTGGTGGACGGCGTGCCCATCAGCTCCGATACCTGGAAAATCAGCGCCGACGATATCGAAACTTATACCGTGCTCAAAGGCCCGAATGCAGCCGCATTATACGGGTTCCGCGGGCAGAACGGCGCTATCGTGATCACCACGAAAAAAGGAACAAGAGATAAAAAAGGATGGACGATCGAGGTCAATACCAGCGATGTGATCGAAAAAGGATTTGTCGCTGTTCCCAAAATACAGGCTGAATACGGGATCGGCGGTTTGTCGGCTCCTTTTTTATATTCCTATGCAGCCGGTTATAACTACAGCAACCTTTATGGAACAGATGTGCTGTACGATAATGCGCAGCGCGCTTCGATGTGGGGCCCGCGTTTCGAAGGACAGATGATCAGGCAGTTCGACAGCCCCTATGATCCGGCTACCGGCAAACGCAGCGCCACGCCGTGGACGGCAAGGGGAGCTGATAACCTCAAGCATTTCCTGGAAGCAGGATTTCTTTCTACCAATAATATCTCGGCTTCCGCCAGCGGCGACAAGTATGATATCAGGATGTCTTATTCACATACCTATCAAAAAGGCATGGATCCAAATACCCAGTTGAACATCGACAACCTGAACATCAATTCCAGTTATAAATTCAGCTCCCGCCTCAGCGCCGATGCCAATCTCAACCTGGGCTTGCAATATACGCCGAATATCCCCGATGCTGCGTATGGCCCTAACAGTTATGTATATGAGCTGAGCGTTTACGGATCGGCGGATTTCGATATTCGCGATCTGAAGGATTATTACAAATCGCCGCAGGGTGTGCCGGGGCTTATGCAGTACAATAATGAATATGGCCGTGCCAATAACCCTTATTTCCAGGCTGCCAAATGGCTGCACGGTCACAATAAAACAGATATTTACGGCTACCTAAGACTGAACTATAAGTTCAGCAACGACCTGAACCTGAGCCTGCGCAGCCAGGTAACTA
>CAYYZJ010000500.1:0-6325 GCA_964475615.1 uncultured Flavitalea sp.
AAACTATCTCGAAACAAAAAAACTGTTTGTGACAAGATGCAATATTCTTTTCCGGGAAACCATATTGAAACTACAGGCATCCAGGCTTAAACTGGATACCAATGTCAGGATCAGAATAGAAGACAAGGCCGGCATCATCACCATGAGCAATGTTTTGCAGGAAAAGATAAAAGATACCGGCAGCCGGGGAAAGGACATGAAGGCCATGTTTATGCAGTTTAACGGCGAGGTAAAAGATACCCAGGTCTATGGCGCGCACCATCAGCCTGATAAAATATTTAATTTTCTTATCGATGTGGATTCATTGCAGAAATTAATAACCGTGCAGGATGTTTACGATCACTATAAGCAAAAGTTGGTTCATGAAGGAATAGCTGCTTCATTTCATATTAATACGTTCAAGGGCGATACCACAAAGGAATTTGAATTGCCGGAAGATCTTATCGACAACCGGGTAAGGCTGGGATTCAAGCATCCGGTCGTTTATCAGCTTGAACTGGACAATTTATCCTGGTATATCATAAAACAGCTCAGATCACAGCTATTTTTTTCACTGCTGCTGGTCGGTATGACCATTTTATCTTTTTTGCTGCTGTATCGCAACTGGCTGAGGCAAAAAAAGCTGGCCCAGCTCAAGAGTAATTTCATCAGCAATATCACCCATGAACTGAAAACGCCCATCGCCACTGTAAATGTGGCCATCGAGGCGCTGCGGAATTTCGGCGGCCTGCAGGATCCCGAAAAGACAAAGGAGTACCTGGACATATCCGCCTCCGAACTGGAGCGTTTAAGCCTGCTGGTCGACAAGATTCTGAAACTATCTATGTTCGAGAACAGGGAAATCAGATTGAACAAGGAAGAGTTCGACCTGAAAGTATTGATCCGGCAAGTGGTCGGCACCATGAAATTCCGTTTTGAACGGCATAACGCGCATGTTGAATTCAGTACCGAAGGCAGCGATTTCATTATCGACGGCGACAAGCTGCACCTCAGCAGCGTCATTTACAACCTGCTGGATAATGCTTTAAAATATAGTAAGGAAGATCCGGTCATCCGTATTCAGCTTTTGTCAACCCGGGAAAATATCCTCGAACTGCGCATATCCGATAACGGTATAGGCATTCCCCGCGAATACCAGTGGAAGATATTCGAAAAGTTCTTCCGTGTTCCGGCCAACGACAGGCATAACGTTAAAGGATATGGATTGGGCCTCAGCTATGTATCTGAGATCATAAAGCAGCACATGGGCTTTATCCGTGTTGAGAGCGAACTGGGAAAGGGCAGCACGTTTATCGCCATCATTCCCAAACATGAAGCGCCGGTGATCTATATCGACGAACATCGCCGTATCATTAAAAAGAGCATCAGGATATCATGAGCATCAAGATACTGTATGTGGAAGATGAATTGTTCCTCGGCAAGATCGTGAAGGAAAGCCTGGAGAGCCGCGGCTTCAACGTTACCATGGAAAGCGACGGAGACCAGGTGCTTCCGCTGTTCAGGCAACTGGAGCCCGATGTCTGCATACTGGATGTGATGCTTCCCAATAAGGATGGTTTTGAAATAGCTGAAGCGATCAGAGGTCTGAATGAAGATGTCCCCATTCTATTCGTTACAGCCAAAACGCAGACTGCCGATGCCATAAAAGGATTTACCCTGGGCGGCAATGATTATATCAGAAAGCCTTTCAGCGTGGAGGAACTTATCGTAAGGATACACAATGCGCTTCGCAACACGGAGATCACATCGCAGCGGATCAACAGCGATTCCGTTGGGCTTGGCAGTTACCAGTTCTTCATTCACCGGCAGATGCTGGTGAATGGAAAAGAGCAGAAGAAACTTTCTTTCCGCGAATCGGAGCTGTTAAAATTATTATACAGTAACCGCGATAAGATCATCGACCGAAAGGATATCCTCAACCTGCTCTGGGGAAATGATTCTTTTTTCAATTCGCGCAACCTGGATGTATACATTGCCCGCCTGCGCAGCCTGCTTAAAGATGATGAATCGCTGGAGATCATTACCATCAAGGGGATCGGATACCGCTTTATCGCCGGTTAGGCGGCCTTCATACCACCAGCATATAATTCTTCAGCACGGCCTCTATCTCATCCAGCTTGAACGGTTTGGAGAGATAGTTGTTCATGCCGGCAGCCAGGCATTTTTCCCGGTCGCCCTTCATGGCATCCGCCGTAAGCGCAATGATGGGGATATTGCGCATAGGTTCCGGCAACTGGCGGATGAGGCGCGTGGTGGTATATCCGTCCTGCTCAGGCATGTTCACATCCATAAAGATCAGCACAGGCTCATAATGATACAATGCATCGATCACTTCTTTTCCGCTGTACATCTGTATCACCTCGAATCCCATTCTCTTCAGCACTTCGGATATGAGCAGCATATTGATCGGGTCATCTTCCACCACCATGATGGAAGCGGCCTGCGAAATTTTTTCTATGGCGGGCAGCGAAGGATGGAGCGAATCGTTCTGCATAGCCTTTTCAAACAGGGAAAGGATGATGCTGTTGAGCTCATGCATCTTCACCGGCTTTGAAATGAACTTGTTGATTCCTGTTTTATCCGCTTCATGCTGATACATATTTTTTTCGAGCGAAGAAAGCATGAGCACGCAGGGCAGATTGCCGCCCGGTATATGATGCCTGAGCTCTTTTACCATGGCAATGCCGTCCATACCCGGCATGTGATGATCGGCAATGATGAGCTCGAAAGGATCATTGTTGTGCATGGCCTGCTGTATGCAGTGCAGGGCCTCCTGCCCGCTGGACGCTGTTTCGCAGTGTATCCGGAAATGCTGCAGCATTTCCTTCATCAGCAGCAGGTTGGTTGCATTGTCGTCAACTACCAGTACTTTTTTCAGCAATGGCTTTTCGGGAAGCAGTATCTCGGGTTGCTCATTGGCCACTTCCATTGAAAGATGCAAAGCGAATGTGCTTCCTTTACCGGGCTCGCTTTCTACCGTCAGATAACCGCCCATCAATTCAGCCAGACTTCTGGATATCGTAAGCCCCAGCCCGGTTCCTCCGTATTTGCGGGTGGTTGAATTATCGGCCTGCGTAAAGCTTTCAAATATTTTCTGCAGTTTTTCCCTGGGAATGCCGATGCCGGTGTCTTTAACCTGGATAACCACATTGAGCTTTCTCTTTCCATCTCTCCAATAAAAATCGCCGTCGCGCTGAACGGACACGAAGATCTCTCCTTCCTTGGTGAACTTGATGGCATTGCCCAGCAGGTTCACCATGATCTGGCGAATGCGCACCGGGTCGCCGGCAAACTGTGAAGGGATATGCTGATCGATGCGGTACAGCATCTCCAGCTTTTTCTCGAAGGCTTTTACGGTAAGCATGTCGATCGTTTCCTCGATGAGCTCATCGAGCTTGAACAGCGTATGATCGATGAGCAGCTTACCCGCTTCGATCTTGGAGAAATCGAGGATATCGTTGATGATCTCCAGCAGGCCGTAGGCGGATTTCTTTACGTTCTGCAGATAATCCCGCTGCGTTTTATTCAGCTCTGTTGTCAATATCAGATCGGTAAACCCGATGATACCGTTCATGGGTGTACGCAGTTCGTGGCTCATATTGGCGAGGAACTCGCTCTTGGCGCGGCTTGCCGATTCGGCCACATCCTTGGCCTGAACCAGCTCCACTTCGATCTGCTTGCGCTCGATGGCCGCTGCAAGGGAAGAAGCAAAAGAACGGAGGATCGAAAATTCGGCTTCCATCCATTCGCGGCCTTCCGTAAATTCATCGAAGCCGACAAAGCCCCAGAATTTATCTTTCAGAAAAATGGGAATAGCCAGTGTGGATGCCACCTGCTGCCTTTCATAAATGGCCAGCAATTGCGGATCAGTCTCCTGCCGGCGATAGCTGACAAAAGGCTGGTTTTGCTTCAGGGGGGTGACTATCTTTTTTATGTCCTCAAAAGGAATATGCCGCAACCGGGACTGGCTGAGCCGGTTTCGCGATTCGTCTTCATTCCATTCATTCACCAATGAGGTGAATGCGCTGTTCCGCTCTGCGTCGAATTGATTTTTGAACACATACACACGGTCTACTCCTGCCTTGCTTCCCAAAATCATGATGGATGAAGAAATGGCCTGCTCAAGATCATTATTGATCAGCAGGGAATGCGTGGCTTCTGCAACGGCATGCAGCAACTGGTCTTTCTTTTTCAGCTTTTCATGAGCCATCCGCTGGTCGGTGATATTGCGCGAAGTGCAGATCAGCTTGATCACTTCATTCTGATCGATGATGGGCTTTACGATCGTTTCAAGCCAGATATAATCGCCGTCCTTTTTGCGAATGCGGTAACGAACGATGATGCTTTCATTGGAGAATATGGGAGACGATCTTTTCGGCGCCACGAATTTAAACCGGTCGTCGGGATGAACATAATCCAGGATAGACCGGCCGATCACTTCATCGATATCATATCCCAGCACATTGGTGACCGAAGGGGAGAGGTACCAGATCGTGCCGTCGGCAGCATGAACGCTGATGATGTCTTCCGAATGCTCTGCCAGCAACCGGAATTTCTGTTCGCTGCTTACCAAAGCGTTCTCCGATTCTTTCTGGGCCGTAACATCCTGGGCAATGCCGAAGCGCGTATGCTCATCGATCATCTTGCCTTTAATGGAAAGATAACGCATCCATCCGGCCCTGGTGATGACGCGGAAAGAAATAGCCGTTTCATAATCCCTATCGTTCTTGTAAGCAATGGATTTGGAAAACTGATCCAGGATCAACGAAAGGTCTTCGGGCACGATGAACTGATGGAGGAAATCCTCGAACCGGATCTTGTCGGGCTCATCATCGCCCATGGCCAATAGCGCTTTATATTCCTTGCTGAGCGTGATTTCCTGGGTAGGCAGATCCATTTTCCAGGATCCCATTTTCGCATAGGCCATGGCGTAAGAAAGGGTCTGGATGGCTTCTTCCTTGACCTGCTGCGACTGCATTTTTTCGGTTACATTCAGTCCGATGCCCTGTATCTCCTTCACTTCGCCGTTTTCATCGGTGAGCGCAAGGAATTCCCAGTCAGTCCATAAAAACTGCCTGGAGCCTTTGAACGGCTTGCGGATGAGCAGGGTCACGATCTTGCCCGGACTGTTCCAGCATTCGTTGGTTACCTGCTCGCAACGGGAAATATCTTTGGGGAAGACGACTGCCAGGAAACGGGTTTGCAGGATCTCTTCTTCCGAATAACCGAAGGTGTTCAAAAAAGCCGGGTTTGCATAAGTGAAATTTCCGTCGCGGTTAACGCGGATCACATAGTTGGTCTGCGATTGCAGGATCGAAGCCAGGTGCTTTTTTTCCAGCAGCAGCTCATTCCTGGCTTTCTGCAGTTCGCGGTAATTTTTTTCTCCTCTTCTGAATGCCGGTTCCAGTACGAGTATAACGAGGCAGATGATGGCAATGACCAGTGAAATGAATTTACCCGCTTCAATGGTGGATGATTCTCCTCTTTTTTTGCTGACGATCTCTGCATACTGACCAGTGATCTCCCTCATCATGGCCAGGAATTGCTGCTCATTCTCCATCATCTGCCTGAGATAGATCTTTCCCTTGAGCTGCAGCAGCACGGAATCGGATTGGGCCAGCTCCCCTCCTGCATTCAGGATGCCGCTATAATAAGGTTTTATGGAAGAAAGCATCAGCTTGATCCGGAATATGGGCTGAGGCACCGGAAGACTGGCCTGATCCATCTGGTATTGCAGCAGCTCCTGCTGTTTTTTAAATGTGGCCAGGTGGGCGATCAGGCTATCTCTCAATGCCTCGGACTGGGCAGCATTGAGGATATTGCCGCTGAGGATGGCGGCTTCTTTGGCAATGATCTGGCTGAGTGTCTGCTGGCGGCCGGCGATGGTTCTGGATTGACCGAGCTCTTTATTCTCCGCATCCCTGATATGCATGAGGTAGTAACCAAAGAAATTGAATAACAATATCGCGGCAAATAGAATAATGGATATGCGTATCAGTCTACGGAAGGGGCTTTTCATAATCTCAATATTAACGTGGAAAAGCAGCTTTTAATTTTCCCGGAATATTAAAAATAAAGCGATGCCATAAAAAAGCCCATGCTAGTGAAAAACCTATATAAGCTGCTGATCATTAATGCGTTTATACTATTGCAGACCTCAATAATCGATCACCTGCTCTTCCATAGAGGCCGGTAGTTCGCGGAATTCGTATTGCTGATTGCGGAGTTGGGGCTCGAAGCCGGCTTCCCGTATGGCTTGCTGAATGCTTTTGCTGGTGAAGCGATGCGGGGCGCCTGCAGCGCTCACCACATTTTCTTCCAGCAT
>CAYYZJ010000501.1:0-4161 GCA_964475615.1 uncultured Flavitalea sp.
ATTTATTATTCACGGCAGTCATACCGCTGGTATTTTTTGCCATCTCGTCCATCATTGCCAATCTCGGTGCATCGCGCGGAACAGGCCGGCTTATCGGGATCATGATCCTGGTATTTACAGTTACTGTACTGATAGCAGCCATCATCACCCTGCTTGTTCTCCATGTTTTTCCCATTGCCGTTAATGCAGCAGGAACCCAACCGTTGCCGGCGGAGCAACGGCCGGCTCCCGGCGATCAGATCGTGCAATTGCTTACTGTTGCTGATTTTCATGAACTGCTGTCAAGAAAAAGCATGCTGGCCCTTATCCTGTTTTCATTGCTCACCGGCGCTGCCGCGCGCCGGGCAGGAGCGGCCGGCGAAGCATTCAGGGCATTCTTATCTTCCGGCAATGCGGTCATGAAAAGTTTGCTGCAGCTGATCATGAAGCTGGCCCCACTTGGATTAGGCGCTTATTTTGCCTACCAGGTTGCGGTAATAGGCCCGCAGCTCTTCGGCGTTTATGCAAAGACGTTAGTGATCGCCCATGGCATATCCTTATTTTATTATGCGGCAGCTTTTACCGCTTACGCCTGGCTTGCCGGCGGCTCTGCTGCAGTATCAAGATACTGGAAAAACAATATTACCCCTTCCGCCACGGCGCTGGCTACCTGCAGCAGCATTGCCACCATACCTTCCAACCTGGAAGCTGCTGAAAAAATGGGAATCCCTTCGCGCATAGGCGATTTCGTTATACCGCTGGGCGCCACACTCCATAAAGAAGGTTCTGCCATTGCCGCGGTGGTTAAAATTGCAGTAGCTTTTGCGCTGGTTCATAAAAGCCTCACCGGTCTCGACACGAATTTAACAGCATTGCTGATAGCCCTGCTGGTAAGCATTATTGAAGGCGGGATACCAAATGGCGGATATATCGGGCAATTGCTGATCATTTCAGCCTATCATTTACCCCTGGAAGTACTGCCGGTGATCATGATCATCGGCACCCTCCTCGACCCGGTCGCTACTTTGTTAAATGCCACGGGCGATACGGTGGCAGGGTTGTTGATAACGAGGTTTTGGGGAATAGATAATGGTCATTCCGGCGGCCGATACAACCGGTCGCCTGATCCCAGGCTTTAGAAACATCTTTGCAACACAATAACTGCATCCCGCAAACCGTTTGGCAAATAGCCGAACTCAAGTGGCTGACTGCTTAGTAAAGCCGTATCCGGAACATTGCTTTTTTCGACAAACCTTTATCCGCTGAGCAAATATTGCCTGCTGCTCCGGCACAATCATCACCCAACCCCTCGGGGAATACTATATGAACCCAATTTTCCGGCGTAAAATCGTTATACATCGAAAAATAGCCTGGCTCCTGTTATTCTCTATCATTTCCCTCGGCGTAGCAAGCTGGTTAATATATAACAGTAAAACAAACACCGATAAAACCAATTTCCGCCTGGATCAAACCTATGAAATAATCGGAACGATCCAGGAGGCGATTAACACAGTATCTGAATCCGGAAGCCTTCCGGCCCGGTATCTGGATTCATTGCAACAGCTTACCAGGGAAAATAATGACCTGCAAAAGCATTTGAAGCTCCTGAGCACATATACGCTTGAAAAGCAGCCTGACAGCGCCAATACGGTGCTGCACCGGATGTTGAGGGAAGAAAAAAATATATTGATCACCCGCAAGCACTTGACCGAACGGGCCAACCGGCGAACGGCCTATGGCCTGGTCATTGCGAGAACAGCAGGCTTCATGTTTGTCCTCGTTATTCTGCTCCAGCTTAATCAGGATTTTACCCTGCATCAGCTCACCCAGCAAAAACTGATCATTGCCGTTGAAGAAGCGCAGAAAGCAAAACGATTACAGGAACAATTCCTGGCCAATATGAGCCACGAAATACGGACGCCGATGAATGGCATCAAGGGGATGACCGACCTGCTCCTGGAAACACCGCTTTCGGAAAGCCAACAGGAAATGGCCGGCATGGTCAAGCGTTCCGTGAATAACCTGCTGGTCATCATCAATGATATACTCGATCTTTCTAAAATACAGGCGGGCAAACTCCATCTCGAGAAAATCGATATCAATATAAAGGAAGTATTGAATAATACGGTTTCCCTGTTTGCCCATTCCTTGAAAATAAAAGGCCTGCAGCTTTATGTAAATGTAGCCCAGGATATTCCGGGCAGGCTTACCGGCGATCCATACCGCCTGAATCAGATATTGACCAATTTACTGGGCAATGCCATAAAGTTCACTGAACAGGGACATATAGCGATACAGGTTGACCTGAAGGAAAGATCTGCAGACCGGATCATTTTATCGTTCACCGTTGCAGATACAGGTATCGGGATCCCGGCAGACGGCCTTTCCGATATTTTCGACAGCTTTTCCCAGGCCGGCCGGGACATATCCCGGCGGTATGGCGGAACAGGCCTGGGGCTCAGCATCTGCAAACAGTTGCTCCATTTGCAGGGCGGTGACATCGCGGTGAAAAGTATTGTTGGAAAAGGATCGGAATTTAACTTCTACCTGCCTTTCGAATACAGTAATGAACCCGTGTCCGAACTATCGGCGGTCAACACTCATCGCGACTACAGTAAATTACTGGCAGATAAACATTTCCTGGTTGCGGAAGACAATGAAATAAACCAAAAGCTGATCGACCAGGTGCTTAAAAAAGCCGGCGGGCAGGTAACGATGGCAAATAACGGCACTGAAGCAGTAAAATATTTACAGAAGAACACGTTATTTGATCTTATCATAATGGACCTCCAGATGCCGGAGATGGACGGTTATGCCGCAACCCGCTATATCCGGAATAACCTGCATATACAAACGCCGATAATCGCCATGACAGCCACTGCCATGAAAGAAGAACACTGGCAATGCCTGGAATCGGGCATGAATGATTACATGACCAAGCCTTTTGAGATCAATGAGCTGTATAGAAGAATTGCGCATTTGCTGCATTGAACCATTCACCGTACAATTTTATCCCCGCTCAGTGAAAGGAGGAGATGGAAAGATGAAGACGGAATTCAAAGGATTTTTGTTATTGGAAGTGCTGCCGCGCTGACAAGAAATAGTTTCCATTGCCAATTTTCTTTCATTCAGCACCGACGTTTGCCTAATTTTGGCTAAAAATGGTTTTCCCCATCGGCGATGATAACAGGGACAGGAAAACAACTCCTGTGGTGAATTATCTGCTTATAGCACTTAATGTTTTTGTATTCATTTATTGGCAAAACTGGGGCCACAACCTGCATCTTACTTATGCCTATGCTACAGTGCCGGGCGAAATCTTAACCGGAAAGGATATTGTTACCGGTACAAAAATCCTGGTTGACCCTTATACCGGGCAGCAGTTTGAACTACCTGGTTTGGGGCCAACTCCTATCCCGGTTTTCTTCACTTTATTTACTTCCATGTTCATGCATGGCGGATTGGCTCACCTGGGAGGCAATATGCTATACTTATTCATTTTCGGCGATAATGTGGAAGATGCGTTAGGACATGCAAGATATCTTGCCTTTTATCTGTTATGCGGTATGCTGGCTGGGTTAACCCATGTATTCAGCACGCTCGTCCTGGGACAAAACCTGCTGATCCCGAGCTTAGGCGCTTCCGGCGCCATTTCGGCTGTGCTGGCCGCATACATGCGGTTATTTCCCGGCAAGCGTGTTCACTTATGGATATTCTTCTTTATTGTTTCAGTGCCTGCAATAATAGCTGTCGGGATATGGTTTGCGTTTCAGGTATCGAACGGTTTAGGTGCATTGGGCGGCGAAGAAGCAGGCGGCGTGGCTTATGCCGCTCATATCGGCGGTTTCCTGTTCGGGCTGTTACTAACGGGCATGTTTGCACGAAAATACAGGTCGCGGCGAAAAGCTTACTGAGACTTACTATTCCGCTGCGGCGGCCTCCGGTTCCAGTATGAAGCCAAAAGAGAGCCCGTAACATTCATCAAAGGGCCGAATACAGCAGGCGCCAGTCCTACAGTGGCTATTTTTCCCATGGCCTTGGCCAGGCCGGAAGCCAGTCCCCCGTTCTGCATTCCCACTTCGATGGCAATGGTGCGGCAATCCTGTTCGTTCATCCTGAACAAACGTCCTGCCCAGTAGCCCAGCGCATAACCGCAAAGGTTATGAACAAGCACCAGCAATA
>CAYYZJ010000502.1:0-11687 GCA_964475615.1 uncultured Flavitalea sp.
GCTTTTCAATATAGGCATCCGCCCCCAGCTCCAGCCCCTGCACTTTGGATTGAATGGTGTTCTTGGCAGTAAGCAGGATGACCGGCACATGCGAATGCTCGAAATCGCATTTGATGCGCTTGCACAGTTCAAACCCGTCCATCCCCGGCATCATCACATCGCTCACCACCAGTTGAACGGCTTCCGCTCGAAGGATCTGCAATGCTTCATCTCCATTTTCTGCTTTCAGCACATGGTATTTTGCGCTTAGCGTTCTTTCCAGGAAATCGAGTATTTCACACTCGTCGTCGGTAATTAAGATCAAAGGCAGCATATCGTTTTATTTTATGGTACTCAATCGTTTTGTTTTCGTTGCCGGAGCAATGCTTTCCGGCTTGAAGGGCAGGCAAAGGATAAAGTTGTTCAGCCCTGCGGATGAATCCTGCAGGTACAGGCTGCCGCGATGCAGCTCTGCCAGCGAACGCGCTAACGTAAGACCGATGCCGGTGCCTTTTTGCCTGCTCATTTCTTTAAGCCGGAAAAAAGGTTCAAAGATCTTTTCTCTCATCTCTGCCGGAATAAGCGGCCCGTCGTTGGATACTTCCACAATAAAATGTGTGTGCTCCCTGCGGGGCTCATGAAGCCGGATATGCACTTTGCGCTGCGCATATTTCACGGCATTGCTGAGCAGGTTGCTGAAAATTTTATGCAGGGCTTCCTCATCGGCAAAAGCATGCACGGGCGCCGGAGGAAGTTCCAGGGCATATTGCAGGTTCCTTTTTTTGGCAAGCGGCATGAAATCCATGTATTCGTCCTGTAGAACGCGGTCGATATCCACGCGGGCAAAATCGAGACTAAACCCTTTTGTTTCCGTTTGCCTGAAATCCAGTATCTGCGTAACCAGGGCTATCAGCCGGTTGGTGTTCCGGTTCATCATGGCCACGTCTTCCCTGATCTCCGGCAGCGCATCCGTTTTTTCGAGCAGGTTCTCCACCGGGCCTTTGATGAGGGTGAGCGGCGTTCTGATCTCATGGGCAACATTGGTAAAGAATTCGATCTTGGCTTCATAGATCTCTTTTTCTTTCCTGATCTGCGTTTTTCTGTGATAACTGCTGACCAGGTAATACAGCAGAGCGGCCGCCAGCGCAGTATATAACAGGTATGCCCATACGCTTTCCCAGAACGGCGGAAGTATCCTGATAAGCAACTGCTTTTCGGTTTTGCTCCAGGAACCATTGGCGGCGGCTTTCAGCCTGAACACATACCTGCCCGGCGAGAGGTTGGTGAAATATACTTTGCGGTTGGATTTGATAAATGTCCAGTCTTTATCGAGCCCGTCCATCCGGTAGCTGTATGCCGTCATTTCGGGCGAAGTATAGCTCAATGCGGCAAAATCGATGCTGAATGAAGACTGATCGTAAGGCAGCGTGATCTCATCGGTATAAACGATCGATTTTTTCAGCGAAGAGCTGTCGAGGTTATTATCCAGCTCCTGGTTGTGCACCTGGAAGCCCGTGATATAAACAGGAGGAACAAAATGGCTTTGCACAAGATCGTCCGGATTGAACACGATCATTCCTTTAATGCTTCCGAAATACATATTGCCTGCGGAATCGCGGTAACCGGAATGATAGTTGAACTGATCATAGAGCAGGCCATTGGCTTTCGTGTACACCATGATGTTCCGGTAGCCTGCATCGAAACTGGCCAGGCCTTTTGAAGTGCTTACCCAAAGCCTGTTCCTGTTGTCCTCGATTGCGTTGAAAATATAATTGCTGGGCAATCCTTCCCGGGTGGTATAGCGGGAAATGGTTTTGCGGTCGCTGCTGAGCCTGCACAGTCCTCCTCCTTCGGTAGCAAACCAGATATTGTTATTATGGTCGGTATAGATCGCATTGATGGCATCGGTGGTGAGGCTGTTCCTGTTGCCCGGCTCATTCTGCAGGTGGCCCTGCTGCCCGGTGAAAGGATTATACCAGAATGCGCCGGCATTGTTGGTGGCTATCCAGATCACTTTATCCTGGTCTTCGGTTATGGAGGTGATGAAGGAATGAACCAGCGGATTGAGCGGCGTTTCAAAATTATCTTCCGCTTTATTATATCGGTAGAATCCGTTGCTGGTGCCGATGAATATTTGGCCCGATGCGGACCGGAGAAAGCAGAGCGCGAAATTGCTTTTCAGGTCTTTCTTTCCCGGCCCTGCAGTATATTTTTTCTTCACCTTTCCGCTTTTCAGATCCATGATATCGATGCCATGCTCGAAAGTGCCGATCCAGAGATCATCGCCCACGGTCATGAGGCCGTGAATATTGGAATAGTCGATGCTGGTGTGCAGTCCCGTGGGCAGAAAATGCTCGATGGCCCCTGTTTCCGGATTGAGCTTATTCAGGCCGGCATCTTCCGTTCCGATCCATAGATTGCCGTACCTGTCTCCGCAAATCTCCCGCACGGCGCTTCCGCTGATGGCAGCGGCCGAATTATCGGGAAAATATTTTTTGAAAACGGAATATTGTTTTGAATAATAGTTCACGCCTCCGAAAAAAGTCCCTGCCCACATACCGCCTTCGGTATCGCGGCAAAGCGTATACACGGCATTGTCGGAAAGCGAATAGGGATCGAGGAATTTCTTTTTGAGATTGGTGAACTGCTTCGTGCCGGTATCATAAATGAATATGCCCGATTCGGTGGCGAACCAGTACTGGCTTTCGGAATAGCGGGCAATATCGCGAACGAATATGGCCGTCTTGTCGGGATTATAAGTGAGTATATCCTGATAAGTGGATGTGGCGATATCGAACTGTTTCAGTCCCTGCCCGCTGGTACCTATGAACAGCGAACCTTTTCCTGCGGCGCTGATCTTCTGTATCCAGGTAGTATTGGGCGCGGGCGAATGCGAAAAAACATTATAGCCGGTAAACGTTTGTGTAGCCGGATTAAAGCGTTGCAACCATCCGTCCCAGGTCGAAAACCACAGATCGCCTTCTTCGGAAAGGCAGATGGAAGTGGCATAAAAATATTTTGCAGCAGGAAATGCCCGGAGCGTATTGCCGGTGAAATTGTAACAGTACATATCGTAACCGGAAGTGAACCAGAGCTGTCCCTGTGCATCCGCCTGGATATTGCTGATGTCTTTTATGGAATCCACGAGCTGCACCAGCTTTTCTTTCTGCGCATCGAACCTGAACAGTCCTTTATGCGCTCCTACCCAGAGCACGCCCTGTTTATCCAGGAACAGGCAGCATATACGGTCGGGTGTAAACGTTTTTTCATTATTGCCGTTCGGGTTGAAGAGCTTGAAATGATAGCCGTCGAAGCGGTTCAGTCCCTCTTTTGTTCCGAACCATAAAAATCCGTTCCTGTCCTGCACGCTGCAGTTGACGGTATTGTTCGAAAGACCATTCTCTACCTGATAATGTCTGAAATAATAAGGTTGTGCCTTTGTTTCATTGGCGGCAAGCAGCAGCAGGATGAGTGCAGGCGTGCAAAGCAGCAGTGGCGGTTTGGCTAGCAATTGTAACATTTTGGAAAAATTATGATACACAGGGAATCATCGTTCTCCCGAATAATGGCTTTCTTCACAAACTGATTTAAAAGTAGGGAATTACCTGAAATTATCATGCAAACGTTTGCAACTTTTTTAACCAACAATTGATTGCTTTATGAAATCACCTACCAGGTCTTTTCTGCGCGAAACGGCCTTTGCCGTGGTTAGGTTCGTTCAAAAAAGAAAAGCGCTATGTTCCATTTTATTCATGCTTTCCTGCTGTATCCCTGCTTTTCCGCAGGGCAATGCAAAAATTACCGTTACCGGGATTGTGATAGACAGTACGGGCGCCGGCATTCCGCAGGTAACCGTTACTGAAAAAGGAACCAACAATGCCACTTTCAGCAGCGCGGACGGAAGGTTCAGCCTGAAAGTCGACAAGCGGAATGCCGTGCTGGTCTTTTCCTCCATCGGATATTCAACCGTGCAGGCGGTTGTGGAAGAAGGGAAAATCCTTTCCGTTACATTAACCCGGGCCAATAATGACCTGGGCGATGTGGTGGTTATCGGTTACGGCACGCAGAAAAAACAATCGCTCACCGGCGCCATCGTTGCCGTTACCTCGAAAGACATCGACCGGGTTCATGGCGGCTCTACCGTGAGCACCACGCTGGCCGGTAAACTGCCGGGCGTAACCTACCGCATGGCCGACGGCCGCCCGGGCTCCTCTGCAGGCATACAGATACGCAATATGGGAGCGGCGCTGTATGTCATAGACGGCATCCAGCAGGATGAAGGCCAGTTCAATAATCTTGCTCCCAACGATATTGAAAGCATCACCGTGCTGAAAGACGCCTCGGCGGCTATTTACGGCGTCCGCGCCGCCAACGGCGTGGTGGTGGTGACTACCAAAAAAGGAACCACCGGAAAGAACAATATTAACGTTGATGGTTATGCGGGCTGGCAGCGCTGGTTCCGCTTTCCTAAAGTGGTGAACAACTCGTATGATTATATGAGGTATCTGGCCGAAGCGCAGATCAACAGCTTTGGAAGCACCAGCATAACGCAGGAAGAACTGGAGAAATACAAACAAGGAGCCAGTGCAGGTCCGCAATACAGGAGCTTTGACTGGAGGAAGTTCGTGATGAGCAATAACAATGCCGCGCAAAATTCCATCAACGTAAACGTAAACGGAGGGTCGGATAGGGTCAATTATTATGTTTCCGCAACGAATTTTTATCAGAACTCCGTGCTGGGCAAGGAATACAAGTTCGGCCGCACCAATATTCAATCCAATGTCAACGCCAAACTGGCCAGCGGACTGAGGGCGGGAATAGACGTTAACGGAAGGATCGAAACCCGCGAAAATCCCGGCGTTCCCGGAACGGACGATTACTGGCTGGCCCGCTTCGCCGTATTAAGGAATACTCCGCTGGAAAGGCCTTATGCCAATGACAATCCCAAATACCTCAACGATATCGGCCATACGGAAACCAACTATGCCTTTTTGAATGAAAAGATCTCGGGTAAATACCACAGCGACTGGCGGGTATTGCAAACCAATTTTCATGCAGAGTTCGATATTCCCGGCGTAAAAGGGCTTACGCTGAAAGGGCTGTATTCCTATTATATTGCCGACTATTTGCTGAATAACCAGGAATATACTTACCAGGCTTATACCTATCATCCCGAAGATTCAACTTATGTGGTTTCTCTTAACGTTACCAATCCCTGGCGCGAGCGCGAACAGATCAAGCAGATCAATACTACCGTGCAGGGACAGCTCACTTATAATAATACCTTCGGCAAGCATACCATCGGCGCAACGGTGGTGGCGGAAAGATTGAAATCGGAACGCGCCAGGAACTGGATACATGCATCTCCTGTTTCCAATAATCTCCCGCTGATCTATTTCCCTACGGCAGACCAGTATCAGGACAGTGACGACAAGCAGGCCCGCGTCGGTTATATCGCACGCATAACCTATAGTTATGCCAACACGTATTTCCTTGAGTTCTCAGGACGCCGCGATGCATCTTATTTATTTCCGCCGGATCATCGCGTTGGATATTTCCCCGGCATTTCGGCCGGATGGCGCATTACAGAAGAGCCTTTCCTCAGGAAATTCATGGAAAGCAATAGAAATATCCTGACGGATTTCAAGATCAGGGCATCTTATGGTATACTGGGCGATGATACCAATCCTTACGATAACAACAATCCCATTGTTGCTCCCTATGCTTATTTGCCGGGATATAACTATAACCAGGGAATTGCCATCATAGACGGAAACGCCATTACGGTTTCGAGGGATAAAGGCGCGCCTACCACCAACCTCACCTGGTTAAAGAGCAGGATAACCGATATCGGAGCGGATTTTGTTCTGCTGAACGGCAGGCTGAACGGAAGCTTCGATTATTTTTACCGGAAGCGCACCGGAATACCTCAATCCAAGACCGACGTGGTAGTGCCGATTGAAATCGGTTATACATTACCGATGGAAAACCTGAGAAGCGATGCGCAGTATGGTGAAGAATTCGCTTTGGCTTATAATGGAAAAATTCACCAGGTAACATTTAACGTGGGCGGACATATTTCATTTACGCGTTCCAAAAGTCTTGCCTCCTATAATCCGCGATTCTCCAATTCCTGGGATCAGTACCGCAATTCCACAGAGCAGCGCTTTTCCAATTCCGCCTGGGGATATACGGTCATTGGCCAGTTTACTTCGCAGGAACAGATCAACAATTATCCGGTCAATATAGACGGGCAGGGAAACAGAACCCTGCTGCCCGGCGATCTCATATATAAAGATTTCAACGGCGATAATAAAATAGACCAGTATGATGAAAGGCCCATCGGCTATGCTTACGGATCGCAGCCCAATCTCAATATCGGGTTTACGATAGGAGCGGCTTATAAGAACTTCGATTTCCATGCCGACTTCTCCGGCGCTGCAGGCTATACCTGGTACCAGAACTGGGAAATGAGGTGGCCATTCCAGAACGGCGGGAACCTGAATACGATTTTCCTGGACAGATGGCATCGCGAAGATCCTTTCGATCAGAACAGCAAGTGGATACCCGGAAAATATCCGGCGCTCCGCGATAACCCCGGAACGGCGCACAGCGATTATGCCAACAACTCCACATTCTGGCTGCATAATGTAAAACAGTTCAGGGCCAGGACTATTGAAGTGGGTTATGCGCTGCCGCAAACGCTTACCAGGAAAATAAAAATACAAAGGGCAAGGTTCTATGTCAATGCCTACAATTTATTCTCCATCGATAACCTGAGAGAGTACAGCATAGACCCCGAGGTGATCGATGATAACGGATTGCAGTTCCCGCAGAGCAGGGTGTTTAATGTCGGTATCAATTTGTCGCTCTGATCTATTCGTCAGTAAAAAAAATATTGAACAATGAAAAAGTGTATTTCAATCATATCATGTATACTGTTGATCGGCCTGGCCGCCTGTAAAAAGGACAGCGAGTTCCTCGACATTCCGCCAACCCAGGTCATTCCGGAAGATGTGGCTTTCTCCGATCCGGCGCTGGTATTGTCCATCCTCGGCGATCTGTACAACCGGCAGCTCGATTTTTCGGCGCTGGACGGAACGCCGACCGACCCGGGCTGGAGAAGCTTTGCCGATTTCAGTGAAAGCTTCCCCTCTGAGAACGGAAGCTATTATATCGTGCAGCGGACAGGCTGGGACTATAATTCCTGGAACGTGAACTGGTCAGACAGCTATGCTTATATCCGCGATCTCAATCTTTTCATTCAGCGCGACAGTGCATCCACCCAATTGGCCGCTGCAGATAAAGCCAGGTTTATGGCAGAAGGCAGGTTCCTCCGCGCCAACTTTTATTTTGAGCTGGTGAAAAGAATGGGCGGAGTGCCGCTTATCCTTCAACCGCTGGTTTACGATCTGAAAGGCGATCCAAGTTATCTGCAGAACCCGCGCGCCAAAGAATCGGACGTTTATGATTTTATCATCAGCGAAGCGGAAGCAATCAAAAACGACCTGCCTTCCGATCCTTCAGAAAAATCGAGGGCCACAAAAGCAGCAGCCCTGGCCATGGAAGCAAGGGCGGCATTATATGCAGCATCCATTGCAAAATATGGCGCCACCACGCCGGCGGTTTCCCTGCCCGGCAATGAAGTGGGTATTCCGGCAAGCAAGGCCGATGATTATTATACCAAAGCCCTGACGGCTGCGCAGGAGATCATCAACGGCGAAGCAGGAACCTATAAATTATACCAGGTGCTGCCGAACCTGGCGGATAATTTTGCCGCCCTGTTCCTGGATAAGACCAGCGTTAACCAGGAATCCATTTTCATTGAAGATTTTAAAGTGAACAGCGGCAAGGTGCATGGTTTTACCACCAACGATCAACCATTCTCGCTTTCCGATGAAGGGTATGATGCCGGTCGATTGAACCCTTCATTAAACCTGGTCGAAGCTTTTGAAAAGCTCGATAATACTTACGCTCCGCTCGCAACCACCGACGGATCGGGCAATGCCATTTACTACAACGATATCCAGGATATTTTCGCAGACCGCGATGCACGTCTCGCCGGCACTGTACTGCTTCCCGGGTCAGTGTTTAAAACAGGTGTGGTGGATATCTGGGCCGGTTATCTGCTGGCGGACGGAAGCATCCTCACCAGCGACAATGCCGTTAACCTGAAGCCCCTTCCTGGAACAAGCACTCCCGTTCAGGTGGTCGGCAAAGACGGCCCCATCAGCGGACTTGAACTGAGAACCCAAACCGGGTTCTATATCAGAAAATGGCTCGATCCGCAAACAGGTTCGGGAAGAAGAGGACGCGGAAGCGATGTTGCGTATATCCGTTACCGTTATGCAGAGGTATTGCTGAATGCGGCAGAAGCTGCTTTTGAGTTCGGACAGACCGATCTGGCCGCCACATATATCAATCAGGTGCGTGCAAGGGCGGGACTGACCATACCGCTGACCGCCGGTGAAATCACTTTCGACCGCATTGTTCATGAACGCCGGGTTGAGCTGGCATTTGAAGGACATACGCTATATGATATGAAACGCTGGAGGCTGGCGCATAAGGTTTGGGACGGTTCTCCCACCAGCCTTTCAGACCTGAAAAGCAATATCGGCCTTGCTTCCAAAAGAAGCACCCAGCCCTGGGGATTGTGGCCGTATAAATATTATAATCCCGGCAATCCGAATAACGGCAAATGGGTATTCAAGGAAGTGCTTTCGGGGCCGATTACCGGCAGCAATTTGTTCAGGCTCGGCAATTATTATTCTTCCATCGGGGATGATGTGATAGCAGCCAATCCCAAGATCGTAAGACAACCCAATCAGTAAGCTTAAAACAGTTTTATGAAGATCAAGTTATATATAGTTTCAGGAGTGCTTTGTTTAAGCGGATTCCTGTCCTGCAAAAAGGATAATTATCCGCCACCGCAATCCCAGCTCACCGGCGCTTTGCTGTACAACGGCGATAGCATCGGCGTGGAATATAACCAGGTGCCCTTCCAGCTTTATCAATTTGGCTTCGGAAAAGTAGGCCCTATTCAAGGTGTGTTTGCCCAGAATGGCGGCCTGAGCGCATTGCTCTTTAACGGCAATTATAAATTTCTCATCCCTAACGGGCAGGGGCCTTTCTTATGGAAGCAAACTGCAACGGGCGATCCGGATTCGCTGGATATAACCATGAGCGGAACCCAGAATGTGAACATAGAAGTAACGCCTTACTATATGATCCGCAATGCGCAGATCAGCGGAAGCAGCGGAAATGTGTCGGCCAGTTTTAAAGTAGAAAAGATCATTACCGACGCCAATGCAAAGGACATAGAAAGAGTTACCCTCTACATCAATAAAACGGAGTTCGTTTCCAATGCAGACAATATAGCCAAAACCGACCTGAACGGCTCCGACATCGCTGATCCCGATAACATCAGCCTGAGCGTTCCGGTTCCGTCGCTGCCGGCCGGCCAGAACTATGTGTTTGCCCGGGTGGGACTGAAAATAGCCGGCGTGGAGGATATGATCTTTTCACCGCTGCAAAAAATTTCTTTCTGAAAAAGAAAAACCAATTATAATTGTTAATCTGAAGCCTGGTCGAATGACGAAATGTATTTCCCTGATGAAAAATATGATTGTTCCGGCATGCCTGTTATTTTTTTCTGCAACTGTGTTTTCGCAGAGCAGTTGGAAAATGCTGGATGAAAAGATCGCTACTCCCTGGGCCGCGAAAGTAGACCCCAATCACCCGCTGCCGGAATATCCGCGTCCTCAACTGGTAAGAGGCAACTGGATCAACCTGAACGGGCTTTGGCAATATGCCATCCTGCCGAAAACGGATGAAGCCATCCCGGCTTCTTTTGCAGGCAATATCCTCGTGCCCTTTGCTGTTGAATCGGCTTTATCGGGTGTGGGAAAAACAGTGGGCAAGGACAGCGTGCTCTGGTATGAACGGACCGTATCGCTGCCTTCCTCTTTCAGGAACCATACGGTGTTGCTGCAGTTCGGCGCGGTGGACTGGCTATGCGATATATACGTGAACGGAAAAAAGATCGGTACCCACCAGGGAGGATACGATCCCTTTTCATTCGATATTACTCCTGCATTGAACAAGACATCCGCGCAGCAGATCTCAGTCCGGGTATGGGATCCCGTTGATGAAGGCCCGCAGCCGCGCGGCAAGCAGGTTAAAAAGCCGGGCGGCATCTGGTACACTTCGGTCACCGGCATCTGGCAAACCGTATGGCTGGAAGCGGTTCCCAAAACCTATATCAGCGCCACCAGGCAAACACCGGATATCGATAAGCAATCGGTTAACATAAATGTGTCGGTGCAGAATGCGCAGCCCGGCGACCAGGTTCTCATCTCCGCATGGAAAAATAACCAGCAGGTAAGCGAGCAAACGGTGCCGGCCAATACAGAAGTCAGCCTGTCCATCAACGATCCTGAATTATGGTCGCCGCAACATCCTTTCCTCTATGATCTGAAGCTCGCTGTTGTGCGCAAAGGAAAAAAGATAGATGAGGCCGGCAGCTATTTCGCGATGCGCAAGATATCGATGGCCCCCGATAATAACGGCATTCAGCGCATGATGCTGAACAATCATTTTCAGTTTCAGTACGGCCCGCTCGACCAGGGCTGGTGGCCCGATGGATTGTACACTGCTCCTACCGATGATGCGCTGAAATTCGATATCGAGCAGCTCAAGGCCATGGGATTTAATATGATCCGCAAGCATGTAAAAGTGGAGCCCGCCCGCTGGTATCATTACTGCGATCAACTGGGCATACTGGTTTGGCAGGACATGCCCAGCGGCGATATGGGCAATCGCTGGGAATCGCGGCCCGGCGTTTTCGGCCGTGCAACAGATAAAGACCGCAGTCCGGAATCGGAACAGATATACCGCAGCGAATGGAATGCCATCATGCAGGCGCTGTACAATTTTCCCTGCATCGTGGTATGGGTGCCTTTCAACGAAGCATGGGGACAGTTCAAGACGCAAGAGATCGCGAACTGGACCATGCAGCAGGATCCCTCGCGGCTGGTGAACAGCGCCAGCGGCGGGAACTTTGAATCCGTAGGCCATATCATCGACCTGCACAGCTATCCCGACCCGGCCATGCCGCGCTCCGACCTCTTCGGTGCAAAGCAGATACTGGTATTGGGAGAATTCGGCGGTTTGGGATTACCGTTAGAAGGCCATACCTGGCAGGACAAGAACAACTGGGGCTATCAAAGCTTCAAAAGCAGGGATGATCTGTTTAAGCGGTATTCGGAGCTGGTGGGCCGTATTCCGCTGCTGATCGAAAAAGGATTGTCGGCAGCCGTATACACGCAGACCACCGATGTGGAAATGGAAGTGAACGGGCTGATGACCTACGACCGTAAAGAGATCAAGATGCCGGTAGCCGGTTTAAAGGCGCTGCACGACAAACTGATGAACGTTCAGTAATATTTCAACGGGTAATGAGCGATGAGCAAAATTTCAAAAGTGACGATACTCGATATTGCCCGTGAGCTCAATATTACCGGTGCAACGGTATCCCGCGCACTCAACAATCATCCCGGCATTAAGGAAGCCACCAAAAAAGCGGTGCGCGAAACAGCCGCCCGGCTGAATTACCAGCACAACAAGATCGCTTCTTCGCTCAGGCTGGGCCGGTCGAATATCATCGGCGTTATCATTCCCAGCGCAGAGATCAATTTCTTCGGCTCCGG
>CAYYZJ010000503.1:0-1754 GCA_964475615.1 uncultured Flavitalea sp.
AGGGTGAATACGCTGTTCAATAATTTTATCAGCAAGAGCCCTTTCTTCAATAATCCCGATTTCCTGTCGGGCTATTCGCTCACTTTCGCATATAACTTCGCGTTAGGCCCGCTGGAAGTAAGTGCCATGTACTGCGATCAATCCAAAAGCGTGCTGGGATACGTGAATATCGGAATACCGTTTTAATTTGAAAATTTGGGAATTTGAAAATTTGAAAATGAAGGAACATTAATGGTTTTTGACTGCTGCGCTTTGTACATTTTCAAATTCTCAAATTTTCAAATTTTCAAATTCACCAGCTTTAGTATCTCCGCTTCGGCGGCGATTGCCCTGTCTTCAATTTCTTTACCTGCAGCGATCAGTTTTTCGGTAAATGCTTTGTCTTCATATCCGGCGGCATTGATGCGAACATTCAAGAAAGCGCCGATCACTGCACTGCGGGCGCAGAGCGCGGCCACACCAGCATCAGTAACCGAATTGGGATTGCCCTGCAATACCATCTCTTTGATCAGCTTCATGCTGTCCAGGGCAAGCTGCATGACTTTAAAAGGGATTTCCATAGCCCGCTTTGTAGCTTCCTGAATGGCCTGCGAACGCATCTTCTTTTCTTCATCAGTTCCTTTTGGCAATCCGAATGCATTCATGATCCGGTTAAAGGCAAGCGTATCCTGATCGACCAATCTGATCATCTCCTCCTTGTATTGCTGGCCCTTTTCGGCCCAGTTGCCGAACTCTTCCCATCTTTCGTCCCAACCTTTTTTATGTGAAGAAAGATTGGCCACCATGGCGCCCAGCGCAGCGCCGAGGGCACCCAGATAAGCAGCTACAGAGCCTCCGCCGGGAGCGGGACTTTCGCTGGCCGTTTCATCGGCAAAATCGCGCAAGGAAAGATCGGCAAGCCTGCTCTCTGCTTTATCTTTAAGCAGGTATTCGATAATTCTTTCTTCTGGTTTGAAAGGCGCCAGTTCATCCAGTCCCATGGACTTGACTGCAATCCTGATCAGCTCTTTTTCCGATACGCCGGTGGAGCGCTTTTGTTTCCTAAGAAAATATCTGCCGGCATCGAGCATGGCCTTCAGCGGGATCAATCCTACGAGCTCGCTGCCGGTAACGCGCATGCCTCTTGCCTCTGCTTTTTTGCATGCTTCATCAAAAGCGATATGCATGGGCGTTATATTGATGTTGGTGAGGTTCATGGATATCTGCGCGATGCCGTATTCTTCAATATACCAGCCGATGGCTTTTACCGATTTCAGGCTGCCCGGAATGGTTACGGTTTTGCCGTTTTCCTGTTTTGTGCGACCGGCTTCTCTCAGGTCAAAAGCTACTGCATTGGCGCGGCGCACGGAAGTGGTATTGAGATTGACATTATAGGCTACCAGAAAATCCCTTGCCCCGATCACTGTTGCCCCTCTTTTGGCATCGAAGACCGCGGGGCCGAAATCGGGTTTCCATTCGGGCAATTGTATCTTCTTGAAAAAACCTTCATACTCACCGGCACGGATAACCGATAAATTGCTCCTGCTTTTATCGGGCTGCGCGGCTTCATACAGATAGACCGGCAACTCCAGTTCCTTTCCCACACGTTCTGCCAAACGCCTTGCGAATGCTGCGGTTTCTTCCATGCTGATACCGGCAATGGGTATCAGGGGACAAACATCGGTAGCGCCCATGCGCGGATGCGCGCCTTTATGGCGGCTCATGTCGATGAGCTCTCCTGCTTTTTTAATGGCCAGGAAAGCGGCTTCCACAAC
>CAYYZJ010000504.1:0-5170 GCA_964475615.1 uncultured Flavitalea sp.
CCAACGGCCTGTCCACCATCTCGCTCAATTCGCTGGCGCGAACCGAAAAGCAGTCCGTATACGCAGCAGCGCAGATCGGTTATAAAGACGCGTTGTTCATCGACATTACCGGACGTAACGACTGGAACTCCACATTGCCGCCGAAGCATGCATCATATTTCTTTCCGTCCGTCGGCGTATCTGCCGTGCTGAGCGACCTGTTGCACCTGCCGGAGCCTGTTTCATTACTGAAAGTAAGAAGCTCTTATGCTTATGTCGGCAACGGCACTGCTTTCAACCAGCTCAAATCCTCGCCCACGCTTGCGCCCGGAGGCAATGATGTTTTTTTAATGGTGGATAGGTTAATGCACGATGCCGACCTGAAGCCGGAACAGACGCGCTCTTTTGAAGCGGGACTGGAATTCGGATTACTCAAGAACCGCATCGGCGCAGAGATCACGTACTATCATACCAATACCATCAACCAGATTCTGCAGATCGGCGTGCCAAGCCCATCGGGTTATGCATTCCGCATCATCAATGCAGGCAATATCCGCAACCAGGGCGTGGAAGCGCTGCTGCACGGCGCGCCTGTTTCCACCGCGCATCTGAAATGGACGGTGTCGTTCAATTTCGGCCTGAACAGGAACAAGGTGCTCTACCTCGATTCGCTGCAGAAAGCCCCGCCGCTCTCTTCACCGGAAACACTGGGCACCATTGTGGCTGAAGAGGGCAAGGCTTATGGCGGCATCTATACCACCAGCTTCGTGCGCAATGCATCCGGGCAGATCGTGGTGGATGCCGACGGCAAACCGGAAGTGGAGGGAGATCAGACCAAACATTTTGCCGGCAATGCCAATCCCGACTGGACGGCCGGGCTGACCAACACGTTTCAATATAAGAACTGGAGCCTTTCTTTCCTGATCGATATGCGCAAAGGAGGCATCGTGATCTCAGGCACGCAGGCCATGATGGCGGCGAAAGGCACATCGGACATTACGCTGGCAAACCGCGAAAACGGCTTTGTTGTTCCGAATTCAGTGATGGAAGACGGATCGAAAAATACTACCGTGATTTCTGCAGAGAATTACTGGCGATGGATAGGCAGCGACAACCTCGTGGGCGAAGCTTTTGTAAACGACGCTACGAATATACGTATGCGTGAGATCAGTCTCGGCTACCAGTTCAACCACCTGATCCGCGGCAATTTTCTCAAAGGCGCCAGCCTTTCTTTGGTAGGCCGCAATCTGTTCTTCTTCAAAAACAATACCCGCGGCTTCGATCCGGAATCGGCGCTGAGCACCGGCAACAACCAGGGACTTGAACTGGCGTCTCTGCCCAGCACACGGAGCTACGGACTGTACCTTAAAGTCAATTTCTAAAGCCAAAACCCTTTTGTTATGAAAAGTCTGCATCAACATACTCTAAAATATCTCGCAGCGCTGACCCTTATCGTGCTGACGGGCACGGCTTGCACCAAAAAATTTGAAGAGCTGAACACCGATCCTACCACGTTTTCGAGCCTGCCGCCGGCCACTATTCCAAAGGCGTTTGCGCGGGCCGAATGGGAAGGCGTATATGCCGACCCGGGCAACTATGAAGTGATACACAGCCTGTATACCGATTTATGGAGCCAGTATTTTATTGATGGCGGCGGATTTCCGGGCGACCGCTTTGTACTCGACCAGAACCTGGTGATATTTTCATGGAGCCTTACCTACACGGTAAACTGGCCGAGCCTGAAACTCGTGATCGATCAAACCGAAGGCACGGCGCCCGCTGCCAATGCCATTGCTAAGATCTGGAAAGTATACATCTTTCATCAGGAAGCCGATTTTTACGGGCCGATCCCTTACTCGCAGGCAGGGCTTGGACTGCTGAGCATTCCTTACGATTCGCAGGAATCGATCTATAATAATTTCTTCAATCTGCTCGATACGGCCGTGGGCGTACTGAAATCTGCAGATGCATCGGAAAAACCATTCGGCAACGACGACCTCATTTACCAGGGCGATATTACACATTGGCTGAAATTCGCCAACAGCCTGCGGTTGCGCCTTGCGCTCCGCATTTCGGCCGTTGACCCTGCCAGGGCAAAAACCGAAGCGGAAAAAGCAGTAAGCGATGGTGTGATGACGGGGAATGACGACAATGCATTCGTTGCCGTTGGCCCCAATTCCGTGAACGGCCTTGCTGCAGAAGCGCCCTGGGAAAACATGCGGATGAGCGCTTCAATGGAAAGTTATCTCAAAGGATATAACGATCCGCGGCTGGCGGAATATTACAGTCCCGCCGAGGACGACGGCCAGTACCAGGGCGAACGCAACGGCCTTCCTCCTTCCGTGGTGCCGCTGGCGGTAAAAGCGAACGGAACGAATTTATCGAACATCAACTCTGAACGCTGGACAGACGCCACGCAGGCCACTACCCCACTCAATGTAATGTATGCTGCAGAATCCTATTTCCTGCGGGCGGAAGGCGCATTGAACGGCTGGGACATGGGCGGCACTGCAGAAGATCTGTATAACCAGGGCATCAGCATCTCGATGCAACAGTGGGGCATAACCGATAATACAATCATACAAAATTATATCGCAAGCAACAATACGCCCATTGCACCAGGCGATTACATGAACTCGCCGGCTGTATCTGACCTGCCGGTAAAATTCGCCGCCGATGAAGCCACGCAAAGACAACAGATACTGACGCAGAAATGGCTGGCACTGTTCCCCGATGGTATTGAAGCATGGGCTGAAATACGCAGAACCGGTTATCCGAAACTGTATCCGGTGCTGCAATCGGACAATCCCGATGTCAGTCCTTCCGATATCATCCGCAGGCTCACTTTCGTGGCCGACGAATACCAAACGAATTCCAAAGCCGTACAGTCGGCCATACCATTGCTTGGCGGCCCCGACAAGGCAAACACGCATGTATGGTGGAACAAATAAGTTGGTTTAAGCAGTGAAACGAACAGGGCTGTTGGACTTGTTCCGTACGCCCTGTTTCGTTTATATTGAGCATTCATTTTTTGCGGATCGTATGAAATTAATTCGGCCTTCTATTGTTGCTTTCGTATATGCCATCCTGTTATATGGGTGTGGAGAAAATCCGCCTGTACTTTTTTCTTCGCTTAGTGAAGACGCTACCGGCATCGATTTCAAAAACACATTGCGCGAAAATGAAAATGCCAATGTGCTCAATTATGCCTATTTCTACAACGGAGGCGGCGTGGCAGCGGGCGACGTCAACAATGACGGGTTGCCCGACCTGCTTTTCACCGGCAATATGGTGCCCAACCGCCTCTACCTCAATAAAGGCAATTTTAAATTTGAAGACGTGACCAAAAGGGCCGGCATTGCCGGAAAACAAGGCTGGTGCACCGGCGCTACGATGGTGGATATTAATGGCGATGGCAGGCTCGACATCTATATCTGCCGTTCGGGCGATATTATTCCGGAAAAAAGGAAGAACCTGCTTTACATCAACAACGGAGATGGCACATTCACTGAAAAAGCCGCGGAATACGGACTGGACGATGACGGCTATTCCACACAGTCCGCTTTTTTCGATTACGACCGTGATGGCGATCTCGACATGATACTCATCAACCATTCATTGCAGCAGTATTCTACCGCAGGCCTGGAAAGCACACGCATCCGCAACCTGCAAAATGCGGCTTATATGCCGAAACTTTACCGGAACGATAACGGCCATTTTACCAACGTAAGCGCCGAAGCAGGCATTGTTTCCAACGTACTCAGCTTTGGTCTGGGGCTGGCCGTATCGGACATCAACAATGACGGATGGCCCGATATCTATATTTCCAACGACTTCAATGAACCGGACTATCTCTTCATCAATAACGGCAATGGCACGTTCAGCAATAAACTGAATGATTGCATGGATGAAGTGTCATTCTATTCCATGGGCTCCGACTGCGCCGATTTCAACAACGACGGCCTTCCCGATCTGATTACGCTCGACATGCTGGATGAAGACAATCACGCGCAGAAAATGCACAGCGGCGCGGAGAACTTCAATAAGTTCCGGCAATTGTTCCGCAACGGGTTCTATGCCCAGTACAGCCGAAATATGCTGCACAAAAACAACGGCGACGGCACCTTCAGCGAGATCGGGCAACTGGCTGGCGTTTCGAATACCGGCTGGAGCTGGGCCGCCTTATTCACCGACCTCGATAACGACGGCAATAAAGACCTGTTCATCACGAACGGCTACAAAAAGGATTTCACCGATATGGATTTCATCAAATACAAGGTGGATCAAACGGTAAGGCAGCAGCGCGGCCTGAGCGCCGAGCC
Source organism: uncultured Flavitalea sp. (assembly GCA_964475615.1). Taxonomy (GTDB): domain Bacteria; phylum Bacteroidota; class Bacteroidia; order Chitinophagales; family Chitinophagaceae; genus Puia. The sequence goes on from CAYYZJ010000504.1 coordinate 4,302, forward strand.
GGTGACGGCCATGCTTGAAAAAATGCCTTCGATCGTGCTGAACAATTACCTGTTCAGAAATAATGGCGACAATACATTTTCCAACGCAACGGCGCAATGGGGCCTGCGCGAAGCCGCCGTTTCTTCCGGAGCTATATACAGCGACCTCAACAACGACGGGTTCATGGATCTCGTGGTCAGCCGCATCGATGAACCGGCGGCCATCTTTAAAAACAATGGCGCGGCATTGTTGAAGGATAATCATTTTCTGAAAATCGCCCTCGACGGAAATAGCCGGAACCACGAAGGCATCGGCTCTAAAATCACTTTGTATTGCGAAAACGAAAAATATTACCAGGAACAAAGCCCGGTACGCGGATTTCAATCGTCGGTAGACCCCGTTCTTAATTTCGGGATCGGAAAATATGGGCAGGTCGATTCCCTGCGCATCGTATGGCCCGACGGACGAACACAACTATTGAACAATATAGCAGCGAACAAGCACCTTGTGCTGCACTGGAATGATGCCCGCCAAAACGCAGAACCCTCCCCGGCCCCGGCACCGCCGCTGTTTGCAGCAGGGAATGCAGTAGCGTTTGTTCATCGCGAAAATGAATTCAACGATTTTGATATACAACGCCTGCTGCCGAATTTTTTATCGCGCCAGGGCCCTTGCCTCGCGAAGGCCGATATCAATGGCGATGGCCTGGACGACCTGTTTACCGGCGGCGCAAAGGGGCAGCCCTCGGCGTTGTTTGTACAGGATCAGAACGGCGCATTCAGCCATTGGCCGGTTGATGCAATAGATCATGATTCCGCAGGCGAATGCGTATCGGCCGAATTCTTCGACGCCAATAGCGACGGCCATCCGGATCTGTATGTCTGTCATG
>CAYYZJ010000505.1:0-5579 GCA_964475615.1 uncultured Flavitalea sp.
GTATTACCGAAATTAATGGAAGGTTTTTCGCAGCCCGCCAGAAAAATGATCGCGATCGCCGGTAAAAATAAGATCCTGATTTGTCTGAATTGCCTGTTCCTAATCATGCTGGGTTTAAAAAAGACAAAAGTATGTTTTGCATATTAATTTCGATATAAAGCCTATTCCATAATTGATAAATTTTTGTGAAATAACTTTATTTGTCCGTATTTCGCGTGCAAATAAAATACTTTTATCCCAAAAATATCGCAACTAATATGAATCGGATCAATCTTTCTGCTCTCTATTTTCTGCTTGCATTTGCTTTATTTTCCTGTAATAAAAATGATACTCCGTACACGCAGGATGGAAACTGGATAGTCCGTGCACAGCTCAACGGTTCCGGCAGAAGCGAAGCTGCTTACTTTACTATAGGCGATTCTGCTTATATAGCCACCGGTTGGGATGGCCTCAATGTAAGATATCATGATTTCTGGAAGTATGATGTTGATCTGGATGGCTGGACGCAGATGCCAAGCCTGCCCGATTCAGCAGCAAGGAGTTCCGCAGTAGGTTTCAGCATCGGCAATAATGCGTATGTGGGAACAGGTTATGATGGATTTAATTACCTAAAGGATTTCTATCAGTTCAGCTATGAAACAATGACGTGGAACCGTGTAGCCGATTTGCCCGCCGATGCTGTGCCAAGATATGAAGCCGTTGCTTTCAGTCTTGGTGATTACGGATATATTGGTACAGGATACGATGGAAGCAATGCCCAAAAGGATTTCTGGAAATATGATCCTTCAACCAATAGCTGGAGCAATGTTCCTTTTAGCGGTAATAAAAGATATGGAGCTATTGCTTTTACCTATAATAATAAAGCATACCTGGTAACGGGCGTAAACAGCGGTACACTGGTCAACGATTTCTGGTCGTTCGATCCGCAGGCAAGCGGCAACCAGTGGACCAAGCTTTCCGCAATAGCCAATGTGCTCAGCGATTCTTATGATGATGGATATACCAATATTATGAGAAGCAACGGAGTTGGATTTGTTATGTTGCAAACGAGCACCGATAAAAAAGATAAGGCTTATATTACAACAGGTGAGAACAACGGTTCGTTGTATACGTATACCTGGGAATATGATTTTGCTACCGACAGATGGAAAGAGAAAACGCCTTTTGAAAGAGCTGCAAGAACGGGTGCAGTAGGGTTTACCCTGAAGAACAGGGGCTTTGTAGGGTTGGGAAGAAGCAGCACAGGAAGTACCGGAGCGCTCGATGATCTGATGGAATGGCTTCCCGGCGATGCCCAGAATTCAAATGACAATCAGTAAAAGAAAATATTATTCTCTCTTAGGTATTGTTTTTTTGCTGCTGGTGATTGCCATCCCGGCAATGATGTACCGGCACTACCAGGAAAAAGAAGGGGATCGCGTTTTTGTATGGGTGAAGCCTTTCCAAACTCCGTTGGGCTGGGGATATGATATCTATGCCGGCAAAAAATTATATATTCATCAGGATTTTATTCCTGCCGTTGCCGGCAAGCATGGATTCAAAACCAGGGAAGATGCGCTGGCTGTTGGAAGAAAAGTGATCGAAAAGATCGGCGCTTCCGGAATACCTACCATTACCGAAAAAGAACTTAAAGAGCTCGGCGTAATCGACGATACATTGGCTGGAAAATAATATGTACATTCATGCATGGATCTACAACTACAAAACAAAGTCATCATTGTATCAGGAGGTGCAAAGGGGATCGGTGAAGGAATAGTGAAGCTGCTGGCCAAAGAAGGCGCTGTTCCGGTTATTGTAGGTAGGAATGAAGCCGATAATCTGAAAACATTACATGAAATAGAAGCCGCCGGAGGCAAGGGCTTTCAGGTAAAAGCCGAACTGACGGAGCCGGCCGCTTCTGAAAAAACGGTGCAGGCCGTAAGGGAAAAATTCGGCCGCATCGATGGGCTGGTGAACAATGCCGGCGTTAATGACGGCGTTGGCCTGGAAAGCGGAAGCTATGAAGCTTTTATGGCTTCTCTGCATAAAAATCTCATACATTATTACCTGCTCGCTCATTTTGCCTTGCCTGAATTGAAAAAATCAAAAGGAGCTATTGTCAATATCGGCTCCAAGACCGCTGAAACAGGGCAGGGGGGCACTTCAGCCTATGCAGCGGCCAACGGCGGCCGCAATGCACTGACCCGCGAATGGGCGGTGGAGCTGCTGAAATATGGTATTCGCGTGAATGCCATCATCGTGGCCGAATGCTGGACGCCCCTTTATGAGAAATGGATCAGCTCCATGGCTGATCCGGAATCGAAGTTGAGATCCATCGTTGAAAAAATCCCTCTCGAAAAAAGAATGACCACTACCGAAGAAATTGCCAATACAACGGCTTTTCTCCTTTCTCCATGCGCCAGCCATACTACCGGCCAGCTTATTCATGTGGATGGCGGCTATGTGCATCTCGACAGGGCCATTTCCTGAACCTGAATTTTTGCTGCCTTCAGGGCTTATAAAGCCTGGGTTATTGTACAGCATAGCCTCATCATCCATATTAAGGCAGAATAAAGGCAGAGATAAGCCAGTACTTTTAAAATCAGGCTTATCAGTGGCTTATCACTGGCTTATCTCTGGGTTATCTCTGGCTTATCCTGCTTTTCAAACTGAACCAAAACAAAAAAGCCCCTCTTTCGAGCGGCTTTTTGAATTCGTTAAACCGGGTAATCAGCGTGTAAATTTTAGATTCAAAAGGTAAGGGTTTTTTTAAACAATCCGGTTTTTTACGATACTGGTTGAGATTTCTTAGGATAGGATTCCATCAATTTTTTCACAGGATAGTGACTGTTTTCGGTTTTTTTCAGGATAGGATCGATGGTTCTTTTCGGACTTGGACGGTTTAAAGGGTTTGGGATCAATTTTTCACAGGACAATTGGTTCGTGGCCGGTTGATTTAAGGTTTAGGGTTAAGGTCAGGGTTTAGGGATTTGGACTTGTTTTTTCACCAGGATAATTGCTTTCGACAATACAAATATTGCCATAGTTTCCCGCAGTACATAAATTTTTCGATCATCAGGCATAAACCTTCGATTTTTGGGAAAAATACTTCGATAAGCTGGAGATCATCTCCTCTTTCAAAACGATATATTCCTCGTTCTCAATGCATTTATGCCATATCTTTAAGGCGGAAATTCATCCCTGATATATGCACACACATGCAATAAAACTACCTGCGGGCATCATCATATTGCTTTGCATCAGCCTCCTGACAGCAGCGCAAAACAAAACCGTGGTCTTCCAGTCCGATTTCGGGTTAAAGGACGGGGCCGTTTCGGAAATGAAGGGCGTGGCCATAGGGGTTTCCCCCGAGTTGAAGCTCTTTGATCTCACCCATGAAATCCCTGCTTACAATATCTGGGAAGCCGCCTATCGCCTGCAGCAGACCGTTCCTTACTGGCCCGCAGGCACCGTTTTCGTTTCAGTGGTTGACCCCGGCGTGGGCACCAGCCGCAAATCGGTGGTGCTGAAAACCAAAACGGGGCAGTTTATTGTCAGTCCCGATAACGGCACCCTCACCCTGGTGGCCCAGTCCCTCGGCATAGCCGCCCTGCGCGAAATTGATGAAACCGTTAACCGCAGGCCCGAATCGCTTCAGTCCTACACTTTTCATGGCCGCGATGTTTATGCTTATACTGCAGCCCGGCTGGCTGCCGGCGTCATCAGCTTTGAACAGGTAGGCCCGGAACTGCCTGCCGAAGTGGTGAGCATCCCCTATCAAAAAGCCGCTCTTACAGGCAAAACATTGCAGGGTTCCATCCCGATCCTGGATATTCAGTACGGAAATATCTGGACGAATATTCCCGCCGGGCTCGTCAAAAAGCTCGATCCTAAATTCGGCGATACCCTGCACGTGATCATCTACCATCTCAATCAAAAAAAATTTGAAGGCAATATGCCTTATTGCGAAACTTTTGGTTCCGTGCCTAAGGGCAGGCCCCTGGCTTATCTCAACAGCCTGATGCAACTGTCGTTCGCATTGAACCAGGGAAACTTCGCGCAAAAAAATAAAATCGCCAGCGGCAATGAATGGAGCGTGAAAGTAAGCAAGATGTAAGATGTAATATTCAATAGTTAAGACCGGGCAATCGTTATCAATATCAATCTTAAATATTAAATATTAAATCTTAAATAATAAATATATTTGCCCGCTTAGGTTTTAAGTAAATCAAATTTCATGGTTAATCTTGGTAGCACTGCGCTTTCATTAGCGGGTTTTTATGAGATTCTGTTCAGGGAGAAAGCCGTTAACCTGGATGCATCGGCCCTCAGGCAGGTAGATGCCAGTCATCATTTCCTGAAAAACTTTTCATCGGAAAAGCTGATCTATGGCATCAATACCGGCTTTGGCCCGATGGCGCAATACAAAGTGAGCGAAGACAAGATCCTGCAGTTGCAGTACAACCTCATCAGGAGCCATAGCTCAGGCAGCGGAAAGCTTCTGCCGGCGATGCTTATAAAAGCCCTCATGATCGCCAGGCTCAATAGTCTCATGCAGGCCTATTCCGGCGTGCATGTTGAGCTGGTGGAGCTGCTGAAGGAAATGATCAACAAAAACATCATTCCCTGCATTTATGAACACGGCGGCGTGGGCGCCAGCGGCGACCTGATCCAGCTTGCCCATCTCGGCCTTGCATTGATCGGCGAAGGAAAAGTATTGTTTGAGGGAGAAGTATATGATACCATGGATGTGTTCAGGCAATTCGGCCTCAAGCCGCTTTCCATTCATATCCGCGAGGGGCTGGCCATCCTCAACGGCACTTCGGCCATGACGGGCATCGGACTGGTGAACATCATCCAGGCAAAAAAATTACTCCACTGGTCGGTCATGCTTTCGGCCATGACCAATGAGATCGTGGAAGCGTATGACGATCATTTTTCCTACGAGCTGAATATCGTTAAACATCACGAGGGACAGAACCGCGTGGCCGCCCTGCTCCGCGATATCCTCAAAGGCAGCAAGATGATCCATAGCCGCTCCGAGCATTTATATAATCCTGAAAACATCAAGCACGATGTGTTTGAAGACAAGGTGCAGGAATATTATTCGCTTCGCTGCGTTACCCAGGTGTTAGGCCCGGTATATGATACCATTGGGCATGCGGAAAAGATACTGGTAGATGAATTGAATTCAGTGAACGATAACCCGGTGGTGGATCATGAAAATAAGAACATCTTTCATGGCGGAAATTTCCATGGCGATTATGTTGCGCTGGAAATGGACAAGCTCAAGATAGCCGTCACCAAACTGTCCATGCTTTCGGAAAGGCAGCTCAATTACCTGCTCAACGACAAGCTCAACCGCATACTGCCTCCGTTCGTGAACCTCGGCATCCTCGGGTTCAATTTCGGGATGCAGGGCATGCAGTTTACTGCTACGTCCACCGTTGCGGAAAACCAGACCTTGTCGTTCCCCATGTATGTGCACAGCATTCCCAACAATAACGACAATCAGGATATCGTGAGCATGGGCTGCAATGCGGCATTGATGACAAAAAAGATCATCGACAATTCTTTTGAAGTGCTGGCCATACAGATGA
>CAYYZJ010000506.1:0-4436 GCA_964475615.1 uncultured Flavitalea sp.
CTCCCTGCTGCTAAAACGTTAATGTTTTTTTATGAAAACACTCCTCATCTATCTCAAACCTTATAAATGGCTGGTAATACTTACGCTGTTCCTGGCCGCCGTCAATACCGGCTTTTCCCTGCTCGATCCCATCATCTTCGGGCGGATCGTGAACCTGTCCAATGATTACGTACAGGCCAGGAAGCATCATATTCCTTTTTCTTTCAGTCAGTTCTTCACTGCTTTTTCCTGGAGCAGGCCCGGCGTCATCAACCTCCTGCTACTGTCGATCGGAGTGGCCATGGTGAGCCGCATCGCGAAAAACTTCCAGGATTATTTCATGAACGTAGTGGTTCAGAAGTTCGGGGCCAAGGTGTTTACCGACGGACTTCAGCATGCCATGAAGCTGCCTTACCAGGAGTTTGAAGACCAGCGCAGCGGCGAAACCCTCGGCATACTGCAGAAAGTGCGCATCGATACCGAAAAGTTCATCAACTATTTCATCAACGTACTGTTCGGGGTGATCATCGGCGTTGCCTTCGTATTCATCTATGCAGCCATCTGGATACACTGGAGCATTCCGCTGGTCTACCTGGCCGGCATTTCCCTGCTCACCTTCATCAGCAACCTGCTGAGCAAAAAGATCAAGGCCATCCAGAAAAATATCGTATCGCAAACCACCTCGCTGGCAGGCGCTACCACGGAATCGCTGCGCAATATCGAGCTGATTAAAAGCCTGGGACTTACCCATGAAGAAGTGAGCCGGCTCAATAAGAACACTTATAAGATCCTGGGGCTCGAGCTGACCAAGGTAAAACGCATCCGCAGCATCAGTTTTGTTCAGGGCACTTTTGTGAATACATTAAGGCAGATCATCCTTTTCATCCTCATGTGGCTTATCTTCAGAGATAAGATGAATGCCGGCCAGCTCGTGACCATGCAGATCTTTTCATTCTTTGTGTTCGGCCCGCTGCAGGATATCGGCAATATCATCTTATCCTACCGCGAAGCAGAAGCATCGCTGAATAATTTCGAACAGTTGATGAAGAAAGCTCCTGAACCCCAGCCCAAAAATCCAAAACATCTCGGCCCCATCATGGAGCTCAGCTTCCGCAACGTAGTGTTCAAGCATAAAACGGCTCAACATCATGCCATCGACAATATCAGCTTCGATGTAAAGACCGGCGAAACGATCGCATTCGTAGGGCCTTCGGGATCGGGAAAATCCACGCTGATGAAACTCCTGGTAGGATTGTATCGTCCAAAAGAAGGAAGCATCCTCTACAATCACCTCGATGAAAATTCCGTTAATTTCGACGACCTGCGCAACCAGATCGGCTTCGTAACGCAGGACACGCAGTTGTTCTCCGGCACCATCAGGGAAAACCTGATGTTCGTAAATCCTTCGGCCACCGAAGAAGAGCTGAAAGATGTATTGAGCAAGGCTTCTTGCAACGGCCTGCTGGCCCGCGCCGAAAAAGGGATCGACACCTTGATCGGCGAAGGCGGATTGAAATTATCCGGAGGCGAAAAGCAGCGTTTGTCCATTGCGCGCGCACTGCTGCGCAAACCCAGGGTGCTGATCTTCGACGAAGCCACTTCAGCGCTCGATTCGCTGACGGAAGAAGAGATCACCCAAACCATCAGGGAGGTTTCCTCGCAGCGCAACCAGATTACGATACTGATCGCCCATCGCCTGTCGACCATCATGCATGCCGACCGCATCTATGTGCTGGAAAAGGGCGAAGTGGTGGAAACCGGCACGCATGAAAGCCTGGTATCGGAAAAAGGATTATACTATGCCATGTGGCGTCAACAGATCGGAGAACGCAAATATGCAGTGGCAGCAACAATGCCGCAACCTCTTTCGGCCAACTAAGCGCATTGAAGCAAATCATAGCAATGGAAAATCTATCTGTCGTAATCATTACCTATAATGAAGAAAGAAATATAGGAAGATGCCTGGATTCCGTCAGAGCAATTGCTGATGAGATTATTGTGCTGGATTCTTTTTCGACCGACAAAACCGCCGAGATCGCCCTCTCTAAAGGCGCGATCGTAAAACAGCAACCGTTCAAAGGATATATAGAGCAGAAAAATTATGCCCTGGAAATGGCTTCCCATCATTATATCCTGAGCCTGGATGCGGATGAAGCGCTGAATGAAACGCTGGTCAATTCCATACTCGAGGAAAAAGCGAAATTCAGTCACCGCACCTATACCATGAACCGCTGCACCAATTACTGCGGCCGCTTCATCAGGCATGGAAGCTGGTATCCCGATAAAAAGCTCAGGCTTTTCGACAAACGCATCGCGCGATGGGGAGGCATCAATCCGCACGATAAGATCGAACTCGATACGCCCTGTGTTGCCAGGCATCTCAAAGGAGATATCCTGCATTTTTCTTATGCAAGCATTGAAGAGCATATCGAGCAGAACAATAAATTCAGCAGCATTTCCGCTTCTGCTCTTTACCAGGCAGGCAAAAGGACCAACCCGCTGAACATGGTGGTCAATCCCATTTGGGCATTCATTCATGGATATTTGCTCAAGGCCGGGTTCCTGGAAGGGTTTTATGGTTTTGTGATTGCAGTGAACGTAGCTCATCTCACCTTTCTCAAATATGCCAAGCTGTACCGGATTCAGTTGCAGAACAGGAAGTCCGGATTTTAATTTCATTACCTTTGCGCAATGGCGAAACAAAACAGACCGAATTTTATCTGGAGTATCCTCACCATGAGATGCCCCCGCTGCCGCAAAGGCCCCATGTTTGTAAACGACAATCCCTGGAATTTAAAGCAAACCCTGAAAATGCCTTCTCATTGCCCGGAATGCGGACAACCTTATGAACTGGAAGTCGGCTTCTGGTATGGCACCGGCTATGTAAGCTATGCCTTGTCGGTTGCTTTTTCCGTAGCCAGCTTTATAGCCTGGTGGGTGCTCATCGGCATCTCCACCCAGGACAACCGCTTTTTCTGGTGGCTGGGCATCAATTCCTTTTTATTAATCGTATTGCAGCCCTGGCTGATGCGGCTGAGCAGGGCCGTTTACCTGTATTTCTTTGTAGGCTACGACCCCAATTACAAGGAGGGAGAAGTGAAAAGATTCGATTATAAATCTGAGGACTACTACGAAGGACGCTGAACTCTTAACGCTGAACGCTCTTTTAATCTGGAAACTGCGTTTAGCGTTCAGCGTTATGCGTTCAGCCCAAAAAGCAAAGCCGTCTCACCTTATGCGAGACGGCCTTTTTCATAGATATGATAAGGGGTTAGTAAGGATTGGTTAATAACGCTGAAATAAAAAGATTATTATGTTTTCCGCACTTATACAGGTATTTGAGCATCTGCCAGTCGGAAAACAGCCTTGCTCCGGATGCCTTTATCTGTCTGCTGCAGGGTGCAGCATTCATTTGCCGGATCATGCTCAAAGAACAGGATATACTCGTTTTCCAGCGCTTCGGTAAGAAATGATTTCTTTTCCTTCAGGGTAGTGAGCGGAAACATATCATAAGCCATTACATAAGGAATGGGAATATGCGCAACAGATGGAAGCAGGTCGGCCATGAATACAATGGTCTTTCCCTTGTATGCGATCTGCGGCAGCATCATGGCTTCCGTATGGCCGTTCACAAAACGGAACGAAAGTTCCGGAATGATGGTCGACCAGTTATAGTCCGGATCGATCATCTGCAACTGGCCGCTTTCTTCAATAGGCAAAATATTTTCTTTCAGGAACGATGCTTTTTCCCGCTCATTGGGATGCACGGCCCATTCCCAATGAAGCCGGTTGCTCCAGTAAACGGCATTCCTGAAAGCCGGCGCCAGCTTTTCGCCTTTGCGGATAATGCTTCCGCCGCAATGATCGAAATGAAGATGGGTGAGCACTACATCGGTAATATCATCGCGGTTGAAGCCATGCCTGGCCAGCGATGAATTGAGCGTATCGTCGCCATGCAGGTAATAATGGCTGAAGAATTTAGGATCCTGCTTATCGCCGATCCCGTTATCGATGAGGATAAGCTTTTTGCCGTCTTCGATCAGCAGGCAGCGCATGGCCCAGGTGCAGAGATTGTTCTCATCGGCCGGGTTAAGCTTGTTCCAGATGGTCTTGGGAACCACGCCGAACATGGCGCCTCCATCTAACTTAAAGAATCCGGTATCGATCGTATACAGTGTCATACTTTTTGCGCAGCAGGCAATTTTGAGCGGGACTGCACGAAGAGCAACAATATCCCCCCGATAATAAAAAAGATCATCAGGGCAAGCACGGAATTCCGCATCCCCCCTAAAAATTCGCCTACATAGCCGAAAGCCAATGTTCCCAATACCGTTCCAATTTTATCGCATACATCATAGAAGCTGAAATAGGAAGCCGTATCGGTTGTCTCGGGCAGAAGTTTTGAATAAGTGGAGCGGGACAGCGATTGTATGCCTCCCATGACCATGCCGACCGTA
>CAYYZJ010000507.1:0-3545 GCA_964475615.1 uncultured Flavitalea sp.
TCGAACTCCAGTATGGCGACCTCCCCTTCGTCGCCCAGCACCTGCGCCTGCAGGAGCGATTTGTCGAGCTCGGCGATCAGCTGCCCCTGCTTTACCGTTGAATTGAAATCCGCATATACGGCCTTGATGGTTCCCGATACCTGCGAGCCGACAGCCACCGTATCCACGGGCTGAATGGTTCCTGTTGCAGTAACGCTTTTGGAGATGTATCCATATTGAGGCTTTTCGGTTTCGAGGATCAGGGGTTTTTCTTTTTTTCGAAAACCGAAGAACCAGACCGCAGCCCCTGCGAGCAGGATGAGAACGATTAAGCCGATTATGCTTGATTTTTTCATACCAAATACTGTTTATAATTTAACAGGCACGCCCCTGTAAAAATCATAGATCTTGATATTGAGCGCAGCCGTGTATTTTGCCTGGATATAAGCCTGCAACGCCTGCACATATAAATTTTTCTGCTGCAGAAGCTCTACCGTATTGGCAACGCCTGCCTTCAGTTGCTCATTGGCGATCCGGTAACTTTCCTGGCTCGACCTCAACTGCTCCACCGCTGCATCGTATTGGCCCTGCGCATTCAGCACATTGATATAAGCCTGCTCCACCTCGTACGACAAAGTGGTTTTGGCGCCTTGCAGGTTCAGGTTGGCCTGCTCTATGGCTATCTTCGATTTTTCGACACTGGTCTTGGTAATGCGGTTGTTAAAAATCGGAATGGAAAGCGTGAGGCCGATGCGCTGATAAAAATTATTATCGAGCTGCTTGAGGTAATCTTCAGATTCATTGTTCGAATATCCCGATGAAAGTCCGGCCCCGATAGTGGCTACAGGAAGATATCCCGATCTTGCCTTGAGCAAATCGTATTGCGCTATCTGAACACTGAGCTGCGCATTTTTTATTTCAGGCCTCGTTTCGAGCGCAGTGCGCTGCACCTCTTCGAGCGAAGGCAGCAGGGCATTGGCCATGAGCGTATCCGGTTCAACAATTTCAAAAGGAACAGCCGAAGGCAGTTGAAGCAGTTGTTTTAGCGTAAGCATATTTTGCCTGTGCAGGTTTTGTGCGGAGATAAGATTGTATTTATCCGTTGCCGACTGCGCCTGCAGTTCTATCAATGCTATTTTGGCAATGCTTCCTGCGTCGAACTGCTGCTGTCCCTGTTCTACCTGGGCCTGGGAAGTTTTGAGGAGGTCTTCCAGGTATACAATATTCTCTTTGGCGAGCAGGATATTCAGATAAGCCTGGGTGATCTGCAGCGTGATATCATTCTCGGCCGCTTCCAGGCTGAGATTGGCCGACTGAATACTGAGCTGTTTTTGTTTGACATCATTATTCAGATAACCGCCGTTATAAATGATCCAGGATGAGCTGAGGCCATAGGAACCGGCAACGCTGGATTGCGTTTGAAATCCGCCTACCACCGGATTGGCATTCTTGCTGTGGGTATAGGTTTGAGAAAGGCTGCCGGATAAATTGGGATATTTTGCGGCTTTGGATTGCAACAGGTCCTGCTGGGTGCTCTGGATGGTCAGCCGCAGATTGTTCAACTGGACATTATTCTTTTTAGCATAATCGAGACAAGCCTGCAGGTTCCATTTTGCCGGCAGTTGTGCAGTACTGTCCTGGGCATGCAGGATCATACTTTTGATACCGCTTAAAAAAGCAATCGTACTTATCATTACTGTTCTTGCCAACATACTAGCCATTTTAGTTGCCGGGATTTGAGATGGTACGTCAAGTTACGGCCTGCTGAATCAAAGGGCAAGCCAAATCGGTGAATATTCGCCCGGCCGTAAAGCAGAAATAAGGCTTTGTACAAATCTAACTGTATTTCCCAAGTATGCCTGCCTTTTTAACGCTCCGGCCGGGCCGTGGTATCGTTTTTGAAGGATTGAAGGGGTCAACCTATTTCATCACGTCAAAATGCGATTGTTATGGCAAGATTAAGCGGAAAAAAAGTGGCTATTTTGACCGAGAACGGTTTCGAAGAGGTAGAACTGACCAGTCCGAAAAAAGCCCTCGAAGAAGCCGGAGCCAAAGTGGATATTGTATCGCCACAAAAAGAAAAAGTAAAAGCATGGGATCATGACCACTGGTCTATTGAGCTGCCGGTGGACGTGCCTTTAGATAAAGCCAATCCCGATGATTATGATGCGTTGATGGTACCGGGTGGGGTATTGAATCCCGACCAGATGCGTGTGAATCAGGATTGTGTGGATTTTGCTCAACAATTTCTGGAATCAGGAAAACCGGTAGCAGCCATCTGTCATGGTCCGCAGCTATTGATAGAAACCGGAATGCTTTCAGGACGCAACATGACCTCTTTTCCATCCATCCGGACTGATCTGGAAAATGCAGGAGTAACCTGGGCCGATCTTGAAGTGGTTGTAGACAATGGATTGGTAACGAGCAGAAGCCCGAAAGACCTTGAAGCCTTCAACAGAAAAATGATCGAAGAGATCGCAGAAGGCGCCCATTCGCCGGTCACCGCCATGACTAATCCGGCCCATTAATCATACATTCCGTTATTATCTAGCGAAAGCCACCGCAAGGTGGTTTTTGTTTTTTAACGGAGCGCATACTAGAGCGGATATTTATTATCGCTGATCAGCTTAGCCGCAATTCTGCGCCTGGCCTCCTTGCTGTTGAAGGAATTCTGTTTGGTGAACCGTTTCAATCCCAGCAACATCATCCGTTGTTCATCCCCTTCTGCAAAAGCATTGATGGCATCCTTTCCGAATTTATTGATCCGGTCGGCAGCATCGTAAAGATAAGTGCGAACGATATCGAGCTCGAAAGCGCAGGCAGCTTCGCCCCGCTGGTCAACGAGCTTCATCGCTCTCAGCAATGCGCTTTCGGCATTGAAGGTTTCGATGGCCATGTCTGCAATATGCATGAGCAGTTCCTGCTCCTGTTCGAGCTTGGTCATCCATTTTTGCACGGCTGCCCCGGCAGTCATCAGGATAGCTTTTTTGAAATTGACGATCGCTTTTTTCTCTGCAGCAAACGGACTGTCGTCAGCAGCGCCGAAATCGGGAATGCTCATCAGTTCTTTTGAAACGGCCATGGCAGGCCCCATCAGGTCGAGGCGTCCTTTCATGGCGCGCTTGAGCATCATATCTACCGTAAGCAGGCGGTTGATCTCATTGGTGCCTTCATAAATGCGGTTAATGCGGCTGTCGCGATAAGCTTTTGAAATGATATATTCATCGCTGAAGCCGTTGCCTCCATGTATCTGAACGCCTTCATCCACCACAAAATCGAGCGCTTCACTGCCGAAAACTTTCAGCATGGCGCATTCGATGGCATATTCTTCTGCGGCGCCAAGCAGGGCTTCATTGAAAGGTTTGCCGGCGGCCTGCAGTTCGGCCTCTTTTTCATCTATCCATTTTGCAGTACGGTACAAGGCGCTTTCCGCCACCCAGATCCTGATCGCCATTTCTGCGATCTTGTGCTTGATGGCCCCGAAATTGGCGATCGCTGTTTTGAACTGTTCGCGGGTATTGGCATACTCGATACTGGTAGCAGCAGCGCGCTTGGCGCCGCCGGTA
>CAYYZJ010000508.1:0-3208 GCA_964475615.1 uncultured Flavitalea sp.
ACCAGCAGCCCGGCCAGCACCAGGGAAGTGACGACAATGGTATTCAGTGCATGGTAGCGCGCATGCATTTCTGCAGAACGGTGTTTAAGCAGGTCATCCTGCTCGGCCTGGAGCCCGCTGATGTTTGCACGGATATGCTCCATGACCTGATGCGCGAAATAAGCTTTTGCCTTTAAGGTATCGGTGACCTGGTAATGTTGTTTGGGAAATTCCTCCAGCGCAAAATCGAGCGCCTGAAATTTTTTTTCGATCAGGTCGTGCAGTGTATTTAATTTGGTTTGTGTTGAAGGGTTGTCGCTGGTTTCATGCTTCACCAATTGAAAGATCGAATCTGCAGTGTGCTTGCTCTGTTTATACGGGCCGAGGAAGATTTCGTTCTTCATCAGCAGATAGCCTCTTACTCCTGTTTCGGCATCTTTCAGTGAAGAGTTGATGTTTTCCAGACAAAGAATGACCTTGTTGGAATGCTCCACCAGCCTGGTTTGTTTCAGCAATTCCCAATTGGCATAGAGCGTGAGCAGATAGGAGATGAGCAGCAGGAAAAAAGCAGTGCCGTATCCAACCCTGATCTTTGTGTCGATCGTAAATTTCTTGATGATGGTTTTCATATCTGCTTCATTGATCCGGTTCAAACCAAATCGTTGATAAATTACACATTTGTGTCGAAAATCTTCCTCAAAATTCCATGAGCCGCTGTTTGCATGAGTTTACATAAAATGGTATAAGTGTTGCGCTCTATAAATATTAAACGTTGCTTGCATGTTAATCACTACTTTTTACAAACCGCCTCCGGTGGTGCTGGACAAACTCCATCACCTGCTCCAGGTACTTCAGAAAGCCAGAAAGAACTTTGAAGATCTGGCTTCCTCGGTAAGGAACAAGGAGATCAGACAAACGATTCTGGGTTTTGTTCAGGAAAGTAAACAATATTCCAGCGAATTGGTTTCACACATTGCCATGCTGGGCGGAGAACCGGAACAAAAATATGAGCCGGTATCATCGCGTTACGATGCTTTGCCTGAGAAGGATCACTGGGAAATTGTGAAGGAAGAAAAGGATGGGATAAAGTATTGTACGATGATGGAAAAATCGATCCTGGAAACCTACCGGAATGTGCTGAATGAGCCATTTCTGTATGAAGACCTCCGGAAGATGATCCGCTATCAGTTGAATGGCATGATGCATTCTTTCGCGCAGCTTAAACTGCTGCATGCTTCGCTGAGCAGGAAAAGGAATCCGGCTTGATTGAATGAAGGATGCGCCCGCATCCTTTTTTATTTCCTCAAAATGTAGATTTTTTTACTCAAGTCTTTGGGTTTCATTCCCTTGGTTGCCTTAAAATTTGCCGGTTTAAGGTCTTTCATCAAAGAAAGATAAGAAATTATGTTCTTTTTAGGCCGGGATTTGAAAGATTGGCAGGAAATTTCGTTGTGTATTTACACAACTATTTTGAATTTTTCACTAAAACCAGATTATATGAGTGCCTCAAAAATCTTGTTGAGCTTTATTGCCGGCGCAGCCGTAGGAAGCGCTCTCGGTATTTTGTTCGCCCCCGACAGCGGAACCGAAACCCGCCGTAAAATAGCAGAGAAAAGCAATGATGTGGCCGATTCGCTGAAAAACAAATTCAATGATTTTGTAGACGGAGTAAAAGACAAGTTCGGAAATGCCAAGGAAGAAGCCGAGGATGTGGCTGAAAAGGGATTTTCGAAGTACAACGCCATGTAAGATATTTTCCATGACCATTAAACCTATCTGGTGAGGTGAATGGCTAGTAGCGAGGGGCGCCCACTCGCTACTAGCCACTCGCCACTAACCTAATATTTTGTCAGCTCCGGCTGTACCTCATCTATATAAGACAATATTCCGCCCTTTAAATTATAGAGGTTCGTAAACCCGAATTTTTCCTCCAGCTCGCGGATGGCTTTTGCACTGCGGCCGCCCACCTTGCAATGAACCACTACAGGTATGTCGCGGCTCAGCTTGTCTGCATTATCGGCTACAGTGGCCAGCGGTATCAGGGTTGCTCCGATGTTCACAATATTGTATTCATGCGGTTCTCTCACATCTATCAACTGGAATTTTTCTCCTTTCACCTGCCAGTCGTACAGTTCCTTTGCCGTGATCTCCCTGAGCGGTTTTTCTTCCACTGCGCGCATGCCACAGAACTGTTCATAATCGATCAGTTCCCTGATGGTCGGATTTTTTCCGCTGATGGGATTGTCGTCCCGGCTTTTGATATTGAATGTACGGGTTTCAAAATTCAGGGCGTCGAAAATGAAAAAGCGGCCCGAAAGCGGTTCGCCCACACCGGTAATGACCTTGATCACTTCCAGCGCCTGCAGGCTGCCGATGATGCCCGGCAATACGCCCAGCACGCCGCCTTCGGCGCAGCTCGGAACGAGGCCGGGCGGAGGAGGAGTAGGATAGAGGTCGCGGTAATTGGGGCCTCGCTGTCCGTTCCTGTCCACATAGTTGAAAACGGAAACCTGTCCCTCGAACTGGAAAATGGAAGCATATACATTCGGCTTGTTCAATAAAACCGAAGCGTCGTTGACGAGATAGCGGGTCGGGAAATTATCCGTTCCATCTGCGATCACATCATAATCCTTCAAAATATTCAACGCATTTTGTGAATTGAGATGGGTATTGTAAATCCTGATCTGCACATAGGGGTTCAGGGATTTCAGCCTTTTTTGGGCTGCTTCCACCTTGGGCCGGCCGATTGCGTCGATGCCGAACAATACCTGCCTTTGCAGGTTGCTGTCGTCCACTACGTCGAAATCGACGATGCCGATGGTGCCGATGCCGGCTGCAGCCAGGTAAAGCAACACGGGGCTTCCCAGTCCGCCGGAACCGATCACCAGCACTTTGGCTGCTTTCAGCTTCTGCTGCGCTTCCAGTCCGAATTCGGGAATGATGATATGCCTGTTGTACCGGGCCAGCTCTTCCCTGGAAAAAGAAATGTCTTTATAATTGCTCATACAAAAATTTTAAATCTTATATATTAAATCTCCATTCCTCCTGCAATAGCGGGCACAATGCTGATCACCGCATCCTCCTTTACCCTGGTCTTTTCCTGCTCCAGGTTGCGGATATCCTCATTGCCGATAAAAATATTGACAAAGGAACGGATCTCTCCCTTATCGTCGAGCAGGTGTTTTTTCAGATCGGGGAAATTGACGGTCAGCTCCCGGATCGTATCCCG
>CAYYZJ010000509.1:0-4637 GCA_964475615.1 uncultured Flavitalea sp.
CTGAACAATCATTTCCTGGGCATGGTGCGGCAATGGCAACAATTGTTTCACGACAAGCGCTATTCTTTTGTTGATATCAGCAGCCCCGATTTTGTGCAGGTAGCCAAAGGATACGGAATAGCCGGACAAAGCATTTCAAAAAGAGAAGAGATCAAAAAAGCGCTGCAGACCATGCTCGATCATAAAGGCGCTTATCTGCTGGAAGTGAATGTAGGGAAAGAGAACAATGTATTTCCCATGGTGCCGCAGGGATGCAGCGTGGCGGAGATCAGGCTTAAATAAAACTTGAACATTGAATATGGAGTGTTGGATATTCCAACTCTTTAAACACTCAACATTCAATATTCAACACTCAATATTCAGGTAAAAAAATTATACAATGAACAAACAAGAATTCACGATAACCGTATATACAGAAAATCAGATCGGGCTGCTCAACCGCATCGCCATCATCTTTTCGCGCCGTAAGATCAATATCGAAAGCATGAACAGCTCTCCCTCCGAAGTGGAAGGCATTCATCGCTTCACGATCGTCATCAATGAAACGGAAGACGTGGTGAGAAAGATCTGCCGCCAGATCGAAAAGCAGGTGGAAGTGCTGAAAGCCTATTACAATACCAACGATGAGATCGTTTGGCAGGAGCTGGCCCTGTATAAAGTGTCTACCGACGAGATCGCAGAAAAAGTGAAAGTGGAGCGGTTATTGCGCGAGTACGGGGCAAGGGCAGTTGTGATCCGTAAAGATTATACCATATTCGAAACCAGCGGCCACCGCGAAGAAACAGACAAGCTGGTGGAAGTGCTGGAACCTTATGGGCTGATCGAATTCGTACGCAGCGCCAGGGTGGCCATCATCAAGGCCAGCCATGGCTTCCATGAAAAACTAAAAGAGTTCGAGCAAAAAGAACCAGGGGAAGAACTGATGGAAAATGAATACCTGGATAAGAACCAGGAAGTGTTTTCCATGTAAGCGCTTAACGATTGCAGGCATGCCGGAAAAAAGATAACATTAACTACTATAACATGGAAAAATTATCTTTTTCTGAGATCCTTGAATCCGATCATGCACGCATGCAAAAAGCAAAACTGATCGCCGAGAAAATCAGGCTGGCCGGCAATTACTCATGGGTTGGCATCTATGAAGTAAAGCCAAAGGAAATCAGCATCATTTCCTTTGCCGGAAGAACGGAACCTGCTTTTACTTCTTTTCCGAAAGACAAGGGATTGAACGGAAAAGCAGTGACGACCAAACGGCCCGTGATCGTAAACGACACAAATAAGGATGAAGATTACCTGCTCACGTTCACCAATACGGAAGCAGAGATCATCGTGCCGGTCTTTGACGAGCAAAACGAAGTGATCGGTACCATAGACGTGGAAAGTGAAACCAGGAACGCATTCAGCAGCAAGGATGCGGATTTTTTGCAGGATTGCGCCAATGGCATCAGGCGCTTATATAAATGAACAGGAACACAAACAATAAACACTCAAATAACAAAACATGGCAACATTAAATTTCGGCGGCGTGGAAGAAACAGTAGTAACCCGTGAAGAGTTTCCGCTCGCCAAAGCGCAGCAGGTCTTAAAAAATGAAGTGGTGGCAGTGATCGGCTATGGCGTTCAGGGGCCGGGCCAGGCACTCAACCAGAAAGACAATGGCATCAACGTTATCGTTGGACAACGCAAAAATTCAAAGACCTGGGATAAGGCCGTGCGCGATGGTTTTGTTCCCGGCAAAACCCTGTTCGAAATTGAAGAAGCGCTTGAAAAAGGAACCAACATCTGCTATCAGCTGAGCGATGCTGCGCAGATCCAGTTGTGGCCCATAGTAAAAAAACACCTGACGCCGGGCAAAGCCTTGTATTTCTCCCACGGCTTCGGCATCACCTTCAAAGAGCAGACCGGCATCATTCCCCCGAAAGATGTGGATGTATTCCTGGTTGCCCCGAAAGGATCGGGCACTTCACTGCGCAGGATGTTCCTGCAGGGCCGCGGACTGAACAGCAGCTATGCCATTTTCCAGGATGCTACCGGCCGCGCCAAAGAAAGAGTGATCGCACTCGGCATTGCAGTGGGCAGCGGTTATCTGTTTGAAACGGATTTCAAAAAAGAAGTATACAGCGACCTCACCGGCGAAAGAGGAACCCTGATGGGAGCCATCCAGGGCATATTCGCCGCACAATACCAGGTGCTCCGCGATCATGGCCACAGCCCTTCCGAGGCATTCAACGAAACCGTTGAAGAGCTCACGCAAAGCCTCATGCCGCTCGTAGCCGAAAACGGAATGGACTGGATGTATGCCAACTGCTCCACTACCGCACAGCGCGGCGCGCTCGACTGGTGGAAGAAATTCCGCGACGCCACTGCACCGGTGTTCAAAGAATTGTATGAAAGCGTAGCTGCAGGAAAAGAATCGCAGCGCTCCATCGACAGCAACAGCCAGCCCGACTATCGCGAAAAGCTGGAAGCCGAGCTGAAAGTACTGCGCGAAAGCGAAATGTGGCAGGCCGGCAAAACCGTAAGAAGCCTGCGGCCGGAAAACCAGAACCCTGTTGAATCGAAACCAGATAAAAAAGTAGCGCAGACCGTCTAGTGCAATAACAACCATGAACACCTCAGCAAACATAAAACAGCCATTGGATTTTGCCGGAGCAGCGGAACGGCTGAAGAAAATAGTGTACCGGACCCCGCTCCAGTTGAACCATAACCTCTCGCGTAAATACAAATGCAATGTATACCTCAAGCGAGAAGACCTTCAACTGGTGCGCTCTTACAAGCTCCGCGGTGCATACAATATGATGAGCCTGCTCAGTGCCGGGCAATTGCAGCGCGGCGTGGTCTGCGCCAGCGCCGGCAATCATGCGCAGGGCTTTGCCTACTCCTGTAAAAAACTGAATGCAAAAGGAGTGGTCTTCATGCCCATCATCACACCGCGGCAAAAAGTAACGCAAACGAAAATGTTCGGGGAAGATGCAATAGAGATCAAACTGGTAGGCGATACGTTCGACGACTGTGCGATAGCCGCCAAGCAATTTACCGAAGAGCAGGGCATGACCTTTATTCCGCCGTTCGACGATCCCCGTATCATCGAGGGGCAGGCAACCGTTGCCATGGAGATACTCGAAGATCTTTCAGACATCGATATGCTCTTCGTGCCTGTTGGCGGAGGAGGATTGAGCGCAGGCGTCGGCTCCTATTTCAAGACCTATTCTCCCAAAACCAGGATCATCGGGCTGGAGCCGGAAGGCGCGCCTTCCATGTATGAAGCCCTGAAAGCAGGCCATCCGGTAACGCTGCCGAGCATCGACCGTTTTGTTGACGGCGCTTCGGTAAAGCGCGTCGGCGATCTCACGTTTTCGATATGCAAGGAAGTGCTGGATGATATGCATCTTGTACCGGAAGGAAAAATTTGCACTACCATCCTGCAACTGTACAATGAAGACGCTATTGTAGTGGAACCCGCAGGCGCTTTGTCGATCGCTGCGCTGGATGCCTATGCTGATCAGATCAAAGGCAAAAATGTGGTCTGCATCGTGAGCGGAAGCAATAACGATATCGACCGCATGCCGGAAATTAAAGAGCGCTCCCTGCAATATGAAGGATTAAAGCATTATTTCCTCATCCGTTTTGCCCAGCGTCCCGGCGCATTGAAAGAATTTGTGAACAATGTGCTCGGCCCGCACGACGACATCACGCGGTTCGAGTACATGCAGAAGACGAATAAAGAAACAGGCCCTGCCTTAGTCGGTATCGAACTCGAAAGCAAGGATGATTATAAAAGGCTGCTCGATAAAATGAAAAGCGCCCATATCGATTTTTCGGAGATCAACAAGAATGATACGCTGTTCGGTTATCTGGTCTGATGTGGACAAATTGTAAATATTAAATTCTTTCGAAAAATCGCAATTTTTTTGTATTTTTAATCGATTGTTTGCTATCTTTTTAGAAGAAATCCTTCGATTGACAATATTTTTTGAACAAAAATTAATTAACAGTAAGTTAATTGAATTAAATTGAATAATGATGGTGAACAATCAGGGGTTATATCATCCTTCCTTCGAGCACGATGCCTGCGGCATCGGGTTTGTCGCGAACATCAAGGGGCACAAATCGCATCAGATCATCTCCGATGCGCTGACCATCCTCGAGAACATGGAGCATCGCGGCGCCTGCGGTTGTGAAAACAATACCGGCGACGGAGCCGGCATCATGATCCAGACCCCGCATGAATTCTTTTTCGATGAATGCGTGAAGCTGGGCATACACCTTCCTGCTTTCGGGAAATATGGTGTGGGCATGCTGTTCTTTCCGCGCGACATCCGCCTGAAAGAAGAATGCCGCGATATATTCAACCGCGCTGCGGAAAAGCTGGGCCTCGAAATACTGGGTTACCGCAAGGTGCCGGTCAATCCCGATGGCATCGGCCCCACTGCCCTTTCGGTGGAACCGGAAATGGAACAGGTGTTCATCGCCTGTCCCGATCATATCAGCAATCCCGACGATTTTGAACGCAAGCTCTTTGTGCTGCGCAACTATGCCAGCCATACCATAAATAATACCGTCAGAAAAGATGCCATCGGTTTTTATGTGGCTTCTCTCTCATACAAGACGGTGGTATATAAAGGCCAGCTTACCAG
>CAYYZJ010000510.1:0-4670 GCA_964475615.1 uncultured Flavitalea sp.
GGGCCAGCAGCGCAGGATGCAGCATGATACCCTTCCTCCTCCTTTTGCTACCGGATCGTCCATGAGCTTCAGCGATGTGATCGGCTGGGAAAATGGGAAAACACCAACAGCCCCTCCCGGATTTACAGTTTCCCGTTATGCCGGCGGATTCGACAATCCGCGCTGGCTTTATGTAACGCCCAACGGCGACGTGCTGGTTGCCGAAAGCAACTCCAATCACAGCTTCCCCGAAAAAGTAGGCGCTCATATTATCGGCGCCTCCAAATCCAATAACCTGCACAACAGCGCCGACCGCATCACTTTGCTGAGAGATGCCAACAAGGATGGAGTGCCTGATGAAAAATATACCTTACTCTCCGGCCTCAATCAACCATTCGGCATGCTGGTGCTGAACAACTGGCTTTACGTGGGCAATACGAATGCGCTGATGCGTTTCCGTTATAAGCCGGGGCAGCCTGCGATAACCGATACCGGAGAGAAAATAATCGACCTGCCTGCAGGTAAGCATAACCGGCACTGGACAAGGAATATCATTGCCAATGCCGACGGATCGCGCATATATATTGCCGTTGGATCGGGAACCAATATTGCCGAGCACGGCATTGCCAACGAGATCCTCCGCGCCAATATCCTGGAGATCAGGCCCGACGGTTCCGGACAGAGAGTATATGCAAGCGGCCTTCGCAATCCGGTAGGCATGGGATGGGCGCCGGGTACAACAGTGCTCTGGGCAGCAGTGAATGAACGCGATGAGCTGGGCGACGATCTTGTTCCCGACTATCTTACCGCAGTTCATGAAAACGGTTTTTACGGATGGCCCTATTCCTATTTCGGCCAGCACATCGATCCACGCATCAAGGAAAAGAAACCGGATCTTGTAAAGAAGGCCATTGTTCCCGATGTTGGCCTCGGCTCGCATACCGCATCGCTGGGACTGGCTTTTTATACCGGGAAATCTTTTCCGCGCAAATATCGGAACGGCGCTTTCATCGCGCAGCATGGATCCTGGAATCGCTCGGTATTATCAGGCTACCGCGTTGTCTTTGTTCCTTTCCGCGATGGAAAGCCTGCAGGCCCTCCGGAAGATTTCCTGACGGGATTCATTGCCGACCTTGACAAGAAAAAAGTGCATGGAAGACCTGTAGGTATCGTGATGCTTCCCGACGGATCATTGCTGATTGCCGATGATGTGAGCAATGTGATCTGGAGAGTGGCGTATAACGGATCGGATATGACCAAATGAATTTATTGCTGCATGTCGATCACGCCTGCATCGGTGAGCTGACCATCGGATACCGTAATGCCATCCTTAATGGCATTGCGGTAAGGGGGTCTTGCTTCCAGCATCAGTCCATAATGGCCGGGCCTGATGTTCTGGAATTCAAACAACCCTTTATCTACCGGCGTGTTCACCGTATCTATCCCGAACAGCCATGCCCGCACAGCGGCATCAGGAGGATTCACCGATCCTTTTACCTGGCCGTTCCAGCTCTTCTGAAAAGCCGAGACCGTAATCGCGAATAAGAAGCAGAGGTATTTTTTCATACCGGACTTTCCAATGCGATTTGCAATTAGCATTCCTGCCAGGCAAGACTTTTGCTCATTTTCAGGAAGAATAAAAAATTTTTTTATGGCAACAAAATCAGCCAGCGCCAGGAGGAAAACGGCGACGAAAAAAACAGCCAGGAAAAAAGCAGCAAAGAAAAAAGCTCCTGCCAAAAAGAGATGGTCAGCTTCAGTAACCAGGAACAGCAATGCATTAGACCTCGAGCCTGCTATTTTTAAATCAGGGTCTGCGGAAAAAATTGCGCAGTCATTGAAAAGATCTTCCACCAGGAGCAAGCGCAAAAAAGGAACACCATACCAGTCGGCCATGTCCATGCTGAATTTTTATATAAACCGGGCAGGAAAAAACCTCTCCGCCCGCCAGAAAAAAACCCTGGAATCGGCAAAGGAAAAGCTGAGGGAGGTGTTTCATAGGGAGGGGAAGTAGGGATGCGGGATGCGGGGCGTGAGATGCGGGATATGAAATGTGAGATATGGGATGATATGATGTAATTTGTAATTTTATTTCGGATTTCCGGCTTCCGACCTCTGACCTCAGACTTCGGACTTCAGACCTCAGACTTCATACTATGTCTCAACCCATCATCATTATTGGAGCAGGCATCAGCGGACTTGTTGCGGCGCGGGAGCTCCTGCGCAAGGGCAGGGAAGTATGCATTCTTGAAGCGCGCGGGCGGACAGGAGGGAGGATACATACCCTCAGCGATGAATGGGCGCATACCATTGAAGCAGGCGCAGAATTTATTCACGGCAACCTGCCCTTTACCCTCGATCTGATGCAGGAGTACGGCATCGGATACCATCGCATACAGGGCGACATGATCAGGATCGAGCATGGACAACCGAAAACACATCATGATTTTATTGAAGGCTGGGATGAATTGCTGAAGGCCATGAGCCGGTTAAAAACGGATATGCCCTTAGGCAGCTTTCTTTCCACCCGTTTCTCCGATGAAAAATACCGGGAATTGAGAAATACGGCAACCCGTTATGCAGAAGGCTTTGACCTGGCCGGCATGGAGCGGATCAGCACAATGGCACTGTATAAAGAATGGTCGCATGAAGAAGAAGAGATATACCGCGTTGACGGCGGATACCAGCGCCTGGTCAATGCGCTGCAAAAAGAATGTGTTGAAAGAGGAGGCAGGATACTATTGACGCATACCGTAAAATCAATCCGATGGAAAAAACATGAAGTGACCATAACCGAACAGCGCGGAAGAATATTTACAGGAGAAAAAGCATTGATCACTGTTCCGCTGGGTATATTGCAGTCGCCGGAATCAACGGCCGGCATTCAATTCAGTCCGGATATCATCGGAAAAAAACAGGCATTCGCGGAAACCGGTTATGGCACAGTCATCAAGATCATCCTGCTTTTCAGGGAGCCGTTCTGGAATAAAAAAAGCAGGCATCCGGGTTTTTTCTTTATCAATGAACTGATCCCGACCTGGTGGACGCAGATACCCGGAAACGCAAACATGCTCACCGGCTGGATCGGCGGGTCAGCGGCCCTGGCATTGAAAGATAAAACAGACGAGATGCTCCTGCTTGCTGCACTTCAGTCGCTGGCTGCCGCTTTCCAGGAAGAATATTTTTTATTGGAGACCGGATTGGTTAAAGGATATGTTTTTAACTGGATAAAAGACCCGTTTGCATTGGGCGCTTATTCTTTCCCTACACCCGAAAGCAGCACAGCAGTAAAGATATTGCAGGAGCCTGTGGAGGATACACTCTTTTTTGCCGGCGAAGCTTTATACGAAGGCCAGTCGGGCGGCACTGTCGAAGCGGCCCTCATCAGCGGACTGAATGCAGTAAAAAGAATAACAGGGAAAGCGCATTCAACAAAATAAACAACGCGATCTATTTCCTGATCACACTGATCTCACCATCCCTTTCAATAAATATCTCTTTCACATTTTCGGTATCGTCTTCATTGATCATCAATCTAACGCCTTCCATCATATCTTTTTTACTGATCATAGTGCTTTTCATATTGGGCATATTGTCTTTGCCGTTTGTGAACAGCAGCATTGCCTCACCCTTGATCAGCCTGCCGATGCTGTCGTGCTTCCAGGCCAGCCAGGCAAGCAGGCGGTGAATCAACGCCAGCACGGTGCAGGCGATCAGCACCGGTATAAACGCAGAAGCTCCTACTACGCCGCGGCTGAGCACAGCGCCCAGCGTGATGACGATCACATTATCTACCGGCGACTTTTTACCAAAAGTCCTTTGTCCGGCCACACGGATCAGGATCAGTGCTGCAAAAAAAGCAATGACAGCCCTCAGGCCCATCTGCAAAGAATCCAGATCTTCGTTTCTTTCAAAAAGGGAATTGATCCATTCCATAGTCGTTTTTATTCAGCAGCAGCAAAAACATGGCCCGGTTTTTTAACCAATAGGCAAAACTGCGATATGCATTGCATAGACGTGATTATCGAAACTCCTAAAGGAAGCGGACAGAAATACAATTATGATCCTTCATCGCACATCTTTAAGTTGAAGAAAATCCTTCCACACGGAATGGTCTTTCCTTATGATTTCGGCTTCATTCCAGGCACAAAAGGAGAAGACGGCGATCCGCTGGATGTGATCGTTATCTCGGAACTGCCCAGCTTTCCCGGATGTGTGATCAATGCAAGGATCGTCGGCGGTATTAAGGCCATTCAATCCAGGGAAGCGGGAAAAAAAGAAATGATCAGGAATGACCGCTACCTGGCTGTTCCTGAAGCGCCCACTCCGTTCAGCAAGCCCAAAGACGATCTGCCCGAACCTATTTTCAGGGAGCTGGAAGATTTTTTTATTCACTATAATCAGGTACAGGGAAAAGCATTTACGGTGCTTGAAAAAATGAGCGCGGACAAATCCTGGAAGCTCATCACATCAGGCAATGAGGAATGAACTGCTGGCAAAGATTTTGTTTCAATACATATCATGATCAGGAGCGGTACGCTTTATATACTCATCATTATTTTTTTCGGCATCCCTTATTTCGGATTCAGCTTTTTTCATTGGGGAAGCTGGCAGTATATTCTACTTGCCATCGGCGTCCTGCTGTTCCTGGTTAGGATTTTCAGGGGCGATGACTGATCGTGGCTTTTCTT
>CAYYZJ010000511.1:0-3808 GCA_964475615.1 uncultured Flavitalea sp.
TAAGCGCTGTTGCCGGTAAGCGAGATCAGCCCCGGCAGGGTGAACGGATATGGATTGCCGGTGATATTGTTGTTGCGGAAAATAGTGGCGTTGCCGATAGCGGTTTTATCGACCAAAGCATCTACTGTAGTATCCATGATAACATGATTGCCTGCAGGCAGCGGCAGGTTGATATAGAATATTGCTCCTGTATCGGCCGGGTCATTCACTGCAGCAGAGCTGTCGTACAACGTGGGGCTGGTTGCATACACATCAACAGTAACGCTGGAGAGTGGCGGAAGATAATAGGCAATGCCTCCGCTTTGCAGCACGGTATCGGTAACCATGATGGTCACCTTTCCCGAATGGCCGGTGAAGAGCCTGGCCGTTTTAAGCGTAAGCGGATGCTGGGCGGAATAGCTGGTGAAATTACCGCCATAGATCTGGTAACCGCCCCCGTTTGGATAGTCATTTTTCGATTTGATGCCGACATTGCCTTTGGCGCCCGTTCCAAGATAGAAGGTATTGTTTTCCGGAGTGCTTTGCAGGATGATGGTAGTGTCTGCAGAAGATACCAGCGGAGTATCTGTATTTGCCGAGCTATACCAGAAATAATTGACGCCTGCAACCGGATTGTTCACTTTCAGCGTGGCTCTTTTTCCGCAGATGCTTGCGGTGCCGGTAACGCCGGCCGGCTTTGCAGCAATACTAACGGTGCTGCTCAGGGTATCATTGTTGTTGTTCTGATCGCTGTCGGAGCTGATATAGGTCTTGATAGTATAAGCAGTGCCTGGTTCCGCATCAAAGGTTTGCTGGAAAGTATAGGTTACCAGATGACCGCCGGTAATGGTTCCGGGATAGGTTTCATGCAAGGTTGTAGTGCCATTGATGATGGCAGTAACCGGAACATTCGATTTATCGGATGTGCCTTCATTGCGGATGGCCACAACTACCCGCTGGGCGGCATCGGCACAATCGCCTGCCGCAGGAGCCACCAGTTGAACCAGCGAAAGATCATTGGCAGGCTTTACTACCAGGGCAACATAATCCTGCGTTTCCCCTTTTCCATAAGTTCCGCACGCGCTGACAGCAGCAGGATCTGTGGTCTCCACAGCAACGATCCGCATCATGGTACGGTTGCCGATGACCAGGCTGCCCGGGGTGTGGATGGTATCGGTATACGTGCCGTTGCCGCTGATCACTCCGCTTTGTGCAGCCAGCTCATCGGCATCGAACACTCCGTTATTATTGTAATCGATGAATACTTTCACCACTTTGCTTGCCGTGCTGGCATCGCAGCTTCCCAGCTTGATGCTGACCGGCAGTTTTTGATTGGGCTGGATATCCAATATAAGATTGGTATTATCGGTATAAGTGGTGCATCCTGCCGGATTGCCTTTTTGAATATTGCCGATGCTGACGCTGTCGATGCGGGTTCCTGCATTGCTGGTTGGGCCGGAAGTGCAATAGTTTTGTCCGCCTGCCCCGCTTACGATCAGCGAGTAAGCCTGCGATCCTCTTGCCAATGTTCCCTTATGCGTAACCTTGATGGTATAGGTTTGCCCGGGAACCGGATCATCGATCACGATCTTCTCCACATTGTTGAGCGTATCATCGCCGGTGGTGGCAGGATTGCCGGGATTTTTTCTGTCGAGCACCCAGGGCATATAGGTGTTGGATCCGTTCGTAATGCGGATGTCCAGGTCGTTGATGAGCTTTCTGGCGGGATTGTTGAGGAGATTGACCTTATCGACAGAAGCGGCAGGATCGGTCCAGCAGATGGTTACCACCAATGACCCTTTTCCGGATGCAGTTACCGGAAGCGTGAAAGAAGCGCCATTGGCCAGCGTGTTTTCATAAATGAGCTGGTCGGTATTATTTGAAGTGATCACCGATGCCGCTTTTTCGATGTTCAGCAATCCCCATCCGTACTGATAATCCGGCCCGGGCGAAGGGCCGGCTTCATCTGCAGTATGGATAAGGATCCCCTTGAGGGTAGCCGAACGCATATAGGCATTATGCTTTTTATAATAATATTCCTGCAATAAAAGAGAAGAGCCGGTAGTAGCAGGCGATGACATGGAAGTGCCGCTGTATGAGCCGTATGCATTGTCGGCCGAGCCGATGCAGGAAAGCACGTTAACGCCGTCGGCAACTACATCGGGTTTGATGCGGCCGTCATCAGCAGGGCCCCAACTGCTGAAATCGGCGATGATTACGTCTGACGGTTGCGTATAACCGCCGAAGATGGGGTTGATGGCGCCTACCGTTAAAATATTTTTAGCCACTCCGTAAGTGGGAATGATATCGTATCCGTCGTTGTTGCTGATGCCGGCGGGCCTGTTCCCTGCACTGGCCATGATACCTGCTGAATTGAATCTCCAGTAAGGCTGTCCCACTGCCGGGCCGTTTACATCGCGATTATTGCCTACCGATTTTACGATCAGGTAATAGGGCGCATTATAGGATATGGAATCCCAGGCCTGCGCATCGTCTGAATAATAACCGAATTTATAATCCGCCGTATCGCCGGCATTTCCCCAAAACTCCCAGCGGTTTTGATCACTATTGTAAACCCATCCTGCATTGTTGCCGTAGGAGTGATTGGAGAGCAGCAGGTTCGATGCAGCAGCCAGCATTTCTGAAGTATGATTAGTGAAATCATAGGCCAGAAGCTGCTGGGCTCCGAAAGCCATTCCCTTGGCAACAGGATTAACGCCCGAAGCGATCATCGTACCTGCAACATGGGTGGAATGGTCGCTGATGGAAGAAGCATTATCGATCTGTGTTACTCTTCCGGTAAGCTCTATATGCGTGGGGCGCGGTTTGGCTTCATCCCATATGGCTATCTTGCCTTTCAAATTTGCCGAAGATCCGTTCAGGTTCAAACCTGTGCTGCCTCCGGGCCAGAGCTGGTCGGTTCTGATGGTGGCTGCGGAAATGATATTGTCATAGGCAACGGTATACAGGGGATACCCTTTAGGGTCAACACCAGTCAGCACTGCACGACGTCCTCTTTTATTGGTAATGACCAGCGGCCAGTTCTTTTGTTTGGCCAATGATTGTAATTTCAAAAAAATTTCTCTTTCCTGCTGTGCCGCTGCAGCGCTTGCCCTTTGAAGAACAGCGGTATTGGTTGTGGTTTGGGCGTCTACCCGGATTCCGGTAAGCATGAGCGTTAGGATTGCCAGGGGTACAAATCTATATTTCCTCATACAATGCATTAAGATGATATAGCTTTTAAAATTACATTTTTATTCCAATCCGGAATTTTTTTCAGTAACTTCCCTGACAGAAGGTAAATGTAAAATGCCATGATAAAAAATTTTATTGGCCTGCTTTTGCCTGCCGCATTATTCCCTGCTTTTGTAAATTCCTCATTATCCGTTATAAACCGAAAAAAACAAGGGATAGAAGGCCATGTTTACCGCATCAGCGGCAACCAGATGCCATCGCCCGACAGGCCGGCAACAAAACCAAAAGGAATAAAAACTGCGCTGTATGTTTTTGAGCTTACCAATACAAGCCAGGTTAGCAGGCCGGAGGAGCATGCTCCTTTTTATTCATCCGTCCAGACAAAGCTGGTAAAAAAAATCATAACGGACAGCAGCGGCTATTTTAAAACCTATCTTCCCGCGGGCCGTTATTCCCTGTTTGCTAAAAAGGATTCCCTTTATTATGCAAACTGGTTCGATGGCGATAACCATATTGCTCCCGTGGAAGTGCTGCCCGGAAAAATAACCAGGATAGATTTTAAAATAGATTACGACGCTGTGTACTGATTTGGTTGCTTAACACACCCCCATTTTTTGTCTCTTTGCGGCGCGCA
>CAYYZJ010000512.1:0-6332 GCA_964475615.1 uncultured Flavitalea sp.
TTACTTGAGTGTTGAGTGTTGAGTGTTGAATGTTGAGTGTTGAGTGTTCCAATCTTAAAAATATTTAACACTCAACATTCAACACTCAATATTCAATGATTGAATTGGGGATGATAATAAAATATTAAAGATTGCTCACTTCTTCTTTTTTGCGGGCTTTCTACGTGCCGAATTCTTTTTCAGGCTGATATTATACCCGGCACCCGGCTCCGCCAGCTTGCTTTGAATGGCTTCCTGCACAAATTGATTGAGGGAAATATTTCTGATAACAGCCGTTTTGGCTGCCTGCAGATGCAATTGAGGATCGATGCGCACATTGAAAGAGCCTTTAGCCGACTTCATTGCCGGTTTAGCCGCCGACCTGCATAAAGCCAGGTAATCTTCAACAGCCTCTTTAAACGCCTTTTTCAATTGGCTCACTGATGATCCTTCAAATGTTACCAGATCGTCGATACCGGCTATCTTGCCGAAAAAAGTTTCGTCCTTTTCACTGAAAGACACCGTGCCGATAAAATCTTTGTATTTGAGGTAATTGGTATTCATATCCAATTTTGTTTTTTCAGTTCTTCAATAATCAAATCCACCTGATATGCTTTAAGGATATTGCCAGGATGCGGTTTATGCAAACGGATAATATGATTTGTTGCACTATGTATAAATGCCACTCTTGAACCGGATGTTTTCCCCTGATTGAATGCTGCATATCCAAAATGGCTTAGCAGCTTCTTCAATTCAGGATAAGTAAAATCTTTGGGCCTGTCTAAGAACCGTTCCAATAACTTTTCCGCTCTCGACATGAAGTTAAAATTAATGAAATTATTTGTAACTGAAAAATAGTTGCATTCTTCTCCGGCAAAAAAAATCCCGCCGTTTGGCGGGATCTCTTATGCTGATTTCTTATGCTTCCTTCCCATGGCAATTCTTATACTTCTTTCCGCTTCCGCAGGGGCAAGGATCATTGCGCCCGATCTTGGGCCCTACCTTAACAGGCTCCTGCTTTACCGGCTCTGAAGGCTCGTAATAATCGCGGCCTTCATCGATGATATTGCCGTTATTGCTTGCTGCTACCAGTTCGTCCTTGCGCACTTTCATCTTGCTCATATCGGTCTTTTGTTCTCTTCCTTCGCGGATAGGGGCCTGCTGCTCAACGGGGATTGCGCAGTGGCAAAGGAAGCTGACGATGTCTTTGTTCATCTCGCTGTCCATACGGCGGAACAGTTCAAAGGCTTCCATTTTATAGATCACCAGCGGGTCTTTCTGTTCCAGATAAGCGGTTTGCACGCTTTGCTTCAGGTCGTCCATGGCGCGGAGATGTTCTTTCCAGGCTTCGTCGATAATAGCCAGGGTGATCTGCCTTTCCACGGCATTCACCAGCTCGCGGCCCTGGGTGTCCAGGGTTTTCTGCAGGCTGGCCAATACATTGATCGCTTTTTTGCCGTCGGTGAACGGAACCACCACATTCTCTACATGACGTCCCTGGGTGAGCAGGATATTTTTAAATACCGGGATTGCATTCCTGCCCACTTCATCCATTTTTCGCTTATAGTTATCCGTTGCCTCGGTATATAATTTTTCGGCAAGCTGTGCAGGATCGCCTTTCAGAAAATCTTCCTGGTCAATGCTGGTATCGATCCCGAAGTTGACGATGGAAGCCAGCTTGAACCCTTCGTAATCATCCATCTCCTTAAAAGAGTTCACCAGTCCTTCCGCCACCACATAAAATGCGTTGTCGAGATCGAGGGCCAGGCGTTCGCCGAACAGGGCATGGTTGCGTTTTTTATACACCACATTGCGCTGCTTGTTCATGACATCATCATACTCGAGCAGGCGCTTGCGAATGCCGAAATTATTTTCTTCCACTTTCTTCTGCGCTCTTTCAATGCTTTTGGTGACCATGCTGTGCTGGATCACTTCACCTTCCTTATAGCCCATCTTATCCATGAGCGATGCAATACGGTCGCTGCCGAACATGCGCATCAGATCGTCTTCGAGCGATGCATAGAACTGCGAAGTTCCGGGGTCGCCCTGGCGGCCGGCACGACCGCGCAACTGCCTGTCCACCCGGCGGCTCTCATGCCTTTCGGTGCCGATGATGGCGAGACCTCCGGCCTCCTTCACACCAGGCCCCAGCTTGATATCCGTACCACGGCCGGCCATATTGGTGGCAATGGTAACGGCGCCTGAAAGCCCTGCTTCGGCCACCACCTGCGCCTCGCGGGCATGCTGTTTGGCGTTGAGCACATTGTGCGGGATCTTTTTTACCTGGAGCATCTTGCTCAGCAGTTCACTCACTTCAACGGAGGTAGTGCCCACGAGCGAAGGACGCCCGATACCGCGAAGCTTTTCAATTTCATCTATGACCGCTTTGTATTTTTCGCGCTTGGTTTTATATACCAGGTCCTGAAAGTCTTTTCGTATAATTGCCACGTTAGTGGGAATGGTCACCACATCGAGCTTGTAGATATCCCAGAATTCGGCAGCTTCGGTTTCGGCAGTACCGGTCATGCCTGCCAGCTTATGGTACATGCGGAAATAATTCTGCAGTGTAACCGTAGCATAGGTTTGAGTGGCTGCTTCGATCTTCACGTTTTCCTTGGCTTCAATGGCCTGGTGCAATCCGTCGCTGTACCGGCGGCCATCGAGGATGCGGCCGGTTTGCTCGTCAACGATCTTCACCTGCCCGTCCATCACCACATATTCCACGTCCTTATCGAACAGCGTATATGCTTTCAGCAGTTGCTGCACGGTATGAATGCGGTCGGCCTTTACCGAATATTCATTCAGCAGGGCTTCCTTGCCCTGCAGTTTTTCTTCTGCGCTCAGTTCATTTTTTTCTATATCGGCAAGCTTGATAGCGATATCCGGCAATATGAAGAATTCGGGATCTTCACCTTCGCGGGTGATCATGTGGATGCCTTTATCGGTCAGGTCAACTGAATTATTTTTTTCATCGATGGTAAAGAAAAGCTCGGCATCCACCTTGGGCATTTCCTTTTGCTGATCGGCCAGATAATAATTTTCTGCTTTCTGCAATTTCACTTTCACTCCGGGCTCGCTGAGGTATTTGATCAGGGCGCCCATCTTGGGCAGACCGCGGTAGGCGCGCATCAGGGCAAGGCCTCCGTCTTTCGGATCGTCATTGCCTTCTGCAATCTTTCGCTTGGCTTCATTAAGGAACTGGTTCACCACTCTTTTCTGGGCTTCCACCAGCCGCTCCACGCGGCTTTTCAATATATGATATTGCTGATCCTCTCCTTTCGGAACCGGGCCCGAAATGATCAGCGGCGTTCTGGCATCGTCGATCAGCACACTGTCCACTTCATCCACTATCGCATAATGGTGTTTGCGCTGCACCATCTCGTCGGGAGAATGAACCATGTTGTCGCGCAGGTAATCGAAGCCGAACTCGTTATTGGTTCCGTAGGTGATATCTGCATAATAAGCTTTGCGCCGGGATTCGCTGTTGGGCTCGTGCTTGTCGATACAATCAACAGTCAGTCCCAGCCATTCGAAGATCGGGCCGTTCCATTCGGAATCGCGGCGGGCCAGGTAATCGTTGACGGTAACGATATGAACGCCTTCGCCCGACAGGGCATTCAGATAAGCCGGCAAGGTAGACACCAGCGTTTTACCTTCACCGGTGGCCATTTCGGCGATCTTTCCCTCGTGCAGCACGGTACCGCCGATCAACTGCACATCATAGTGCACTATGTTCCAGGTAATGAGGCCGCCGGCAGCCATCCAACTGTTCTTATAGATCGCTTTATCGCCTTCAATGCGCACATAATCTTTTTTTACGCTCAGTGTTTTGTCGAGGTCGGTTGCGGTTGCCACGATCTCTGTATTGTCCTTGAACCTCCGCGCCGTTTCCTTTACTACGGCAAAAGCTTCCGGAAGCAGCTCTTTCATTATTTCTTCGATCTGTTTATCGCGGTCTTTCTTCAATTCATCCACCTCATTATACAACTTGTCCTTTCCGGCAATATCGCTGAACGGGAGCTCTTCGGCCTGCTTACTGAGGTCGGCAATTTCAGTATCGATCTCTTTAAGATGATCCTTGATGCGCTGTTTGAACTCAATGGTCTTTGCCCTCAACTGGTCATTGGTCAGGGATTGATAAGCAGCAAAATGCCGGTTGATCTCTTCCACTACCGGCAAAATATTTTTGATATCTTTCTCCGACTTGTTTCCACCAAATAATTTTGAAATGAACCCTAACATATTTATGGGAATTGAAATGATTTAATACGGATAATCTGTTAATTGTCAAATATGGTGCTACCCTTTTTATTGAGCCAAATTGACAGAAGGGCAAAGTTAAGAAAAGTTAACAGTTTGCAGTTTACCGTTTGCCGTTTGGAGGCCGTTCCTGGGCCAAAACCGGAAACCGGAAACTGAAAACCGGAAACTATCGTATTTTTTCCTATTTTTCCAGATAAGTCTTGCTATATGAATCAATTGCATCCGGCGGATTATCTGGTATTCCTGGTTTATTTTATTGCGGTCTCCTCCTATGGTTATTATATCTATCAAAGAAAGAAATCGGCCAGGGCCAGCTCCCGGGAATTCTTCCTGGCAGAAGGCGCGCTGACCTGGTGGGCCATCGGCGCTTCGCTCATCGCTTCCAATATTTCTGCAGAACATTTTATCGGCATGTCGGGTTCGGGATTCGCGCTCGGACTGGCCATTTCCACTTATGAGTGGATGGCGGCGGCCACGCTGATCATCGTAGCGGTATTCATCATTCCCATCTATCTCAAAAACAAGATCTATACCATGCCGCAGTTCCTGCAGGTGCGGTACAATTCGCTGGTGAGCACCATCATGGCCATATTCTGGCTGCTGGTATATGTTTTTGTGAACCTCACGTCAATCATCTATCTCGGCGCACTGGCCATTACTTCCATATCGGGCATCGGCTTTAACTGGTGCATTGCCGGACTGGCTATTTTCGCTATCGTCGTTACGCTTGGAGGCATGAAGGTGATCGGGTATACCGATGTGTTCCAGGTGCTGGTATTGATATTGGGGGGACTGGTCACCACCTATCTTGCCCTCAGCATGGTATCGGAACATTTCGGATATGGAAAGAATATCATCAAGGCATTGGGATTGATCAGGTCGAATGCGCCTTCGCATTTTCACATGATCTTCGACAAATCCAATCCATATTATAAAGACCTGCCGGGACTGTCGGTATTGATCGGAGGCATGTGGATCAATAACCTCAATTATTTCGGATGCAACCAATACATTACCCAGCGCGCAGTGGGAGCCTACCTGAGAACAGCAAGGGCCGGATTGCTGTGCGCCGCTTTTCTGACACTGCTGATCCCGCTGATCGCCGTGCTGCCGGGCATCACGGCTTTTGTGCTGTACCAGCAGGGACTGTTCCAGCACCAGATGGCGGATGCGGCAGGCGCAGTAAAACCGGATCATGCCTATCCTACCCTGCTCAACCTGTTGCCTGCCGGATTGAAGGGACTTGCTTTTGCCGCCCTCACTGCAGCCATCGTGGCTTCGCTTGCAGGCAAGGCCAACAGCATATCCACCATATTTTCGCTCGACATCTACCATAAATTCTTCAATAAAAACGCCAGCGAGCGCCAGCTCGTGAAGACCGGGAGATGGGCTGTGATCGCGGCCATGCTGCTGGCCGCCCTGGTAGCTCCTGCCCTGCAATCCCTCGACCAGGCTTATCAGTTCATTCAGGAATATGTAGGATTCATTTCGCCCGGCGTGCTGGCTATTTTTCTGATGGGTTTTTTCTGGAAGCGAACCAGTTCCGCTGCTGCATTGACAGCCGCATTGCTTACGATCCCGCTTTCCACGCTGCTTAAATTCCTTCCGGCATGGACGAACGGAGCATTTCCCGATTATGCTTTCCTGGACAGGATGTCGATCGTGTTTGTGGTATTAATTGTATTGATGATACTCATCAGCCTGGCCGGCAATCGCAACAAACACATCGAGCCGATCATTCAAATCGATAAGAATCTCTTCTATTGTTCGCCGCGGTTCATTGCCGGATCCATCGTGATCATCGGCATACTAACGGCCTTGTATACTGTTTTTTGGTAGATGGGCTGGCTCTTTTACAGGAAGATCGATAACTGTTTTGTCAGGATCGATGATCAGTTGCTTTCGCGGATCGATGATGAGCCAGAACAGCGATCCGCCCAGCACCACAAAAGCGACCAGGTAAACGGGATAACTGAAATTATGCATGGCGTCTGCCATTTTTCCGAAGAGCAGCATCAGGAGAAAGGCGCCTGTTTGTCAGGCGAAATTCATCAGCCCGGTCACTGTTCCTGAATTATTCCGCCCGATAT
>CAYYZJ010000513.1:0-1724 GCA_964475615.1 uncultured Flavitalea sp.
TTTTACGAAAATTTTTTGAAATGGAAATTGTTATTGCTTCTTCAAGTATCATCCGCCGGCCGCTGAAACTGATAGATTATAATGGGAAAAAGCATTGTACTTGTATGCTGGAAGTCAATTTGGCACCCAAAAATGGGATACCGGAAAGTGCTTTGCGAAATACTGTGTTTGATATTACCTGGGAAGATGGCACAATTGGTCAATATCAACTGGAAGACATTCTACGATGCACCCTGTATCAGCTTACTGCAGTCATTACCTGGCAAAGTCATGGGATGGAAGCATTTCAATTTGTATCCTGGTTTCATCAGCAACACCCGTCGTGTACGCCCGACACGCCAATTGCAGTCTATTTTTACCGAAAATTGCAAATAAATTGACCTTTTGTTATATTTGAATACGCATTACTCCCTAATATGACCCCTCGGCAGTTCTTTATTACTATTCCTACACAGGCATATATTGCCCGATTCTTAATCACCCGATATGGTGAAACTATTCATGTGTCTAATAACACACAGCTCGGTAAGGATCTTTTTTATTTTCTCAGATATCCGCTTGGCTGCGGCCTTAGCACTGAAAAAAAAGAATTGCTCAGTTCTTTATTAAATGCTCAAATAAAACTCCGCATTCCTGTTAAATGGAAAAACAAGCTAGTTCTAGATCCCTCACTCGATCATATTATCGTGATCAACCGGTATTTGAAGAATTATTTCAATGTCCAATTAAATATATTCTGCTCGCAGTACATTAATTCACATCGACGACGCTATGCCGGGTACAAAATTGCCATCGAAACCTTCGCCCGGATGAATAATATTTCTTTGGAAGAAGACATTACCTTCGAAGCTCTAAAAAAATCAGAGTACCGA
Source organism: uncultured Flavitalea sp. (assembly GCA_964475615.1). Lineage (GTDB taxonomy): Bacteria > Bacteroidota > Bacteroidia > Chitinophagales > Chitinophagaceae > Puia. The sequence continues at coordinate 873 of CAYYZJ010000513.1, forward strand.
TTTCGAAAAAAATTTTAAAATTCGGTTGCTCATATTTTCCCATCCTCACAAATAAGCTGCTTCAATTAAAATCTTCCTGTCCTTTCCCCTGGAATATTCTCGTATTATGTTGCTGCATGAATGGGATATCAGAATATCTATGCACCGGTTCAGCATTTACGTAAAACGGAGATTAAGCCGGGAGGATTCTGCTATGTTTTCTTCGCAAAGTGGGAAGATGTACAGACCTGGCCGCAAGTAGATCCGCTGACTGGCATTTGCAATACGGCTATTATACTTAAAAATGACGCAACCTGGTTTGAATTGCAGATTGCTGAAAGCCAGAATTTTTTTACCGAAGCCCTAAAGGTGGGTACCGGCGGTTCTTATTTAGAATCGAAGGTATCCGGATATCTCGGTGGCAATGCAGTAAGCCATGCACTCGGTATGCAGGCGATGAACTATAGCCAGTTCGTGCTGCTAGTAAAAGACAAGAATGGTATTTTCTGGCTTATTGGGGATGAAGACAGTGGTATGGATCTGAATTACAATTTTACCAGTGGCGATCCAGCCAGCAGCCGGAAGCGGCCGGTAGAATTTAGCTGGGAAAGTATTAATGGGGCCATGATTTACAAGGCAACTGATGTGGCTAATTATACGGAAGTGATTATTCCACCTTTTGCTCTGGAGGGAGATTTCAACGACGATTTTGACAATGATTTCAATAATTGACTATGAAGAAACTTTTTCTCATTGCGGGATTACTCATTTCATTTTGTCTGCATGCCCAGATACCTAGTGATACAGGAGATCTGCGAACCAAAATAAATAGTTGGATCATTCCTAATGGAAATAAGCAGATCACCGCTTCCC
>CAYYZJ010000514.1:0-4103 GCA_964475615.1 uncultured Flavitalea sp.
AAATATTCAACACTCAACACTCAATTTTCAGATATTTCAGTACTCCTCCCTCTAAATATTCCCACATAACTCCCGGCCAGCGCCGCGCTTCCTGCCACCAGCCCGCCGATCAGCGATCCGACCAGTATGAGCAGCATGGTCGATCCGCCAAGAGGCAATACCATTGCCATTTTCTGCGCAAGAATATTATTGTTCTTATTGTCGATCCACCAGGCCAGTATCTCCCATAACAGAAAAACGCCGAGGAAGCCTGATAAAAAGGACATCAGCGGACTTTGCGGAATCACGATGCTTGCAATGAAAGCAGCAACGGCAATTCCCCACCAGGGCAGGTAAATGCCGGCAAGCAGGCCCAGCAATGCGGTAAGTAAAATGGAGGAAATGTATTTCCACATCATGTTATTCCAGTTTTGAAAAGATCATCTTCCATTTCAGTCTCCTGTCATTAACCTCATCTTTATTCATCACCCATAAAGGATAATATTTCCCTTCGGCCCAGTTATCGACAAAAGTATCGTAATAGATGCTGCCGGGATTTCCGCTTTGTCCGCCGGGATAAATGCCATAAGCCTGCGTGCTGTCCGTAAGCTCCACGATCATGCGCCAGCTCGGGCCATGGAACTGTTTGGCCGCATTGATGCAGTGTGTGCCGCCCCCGATGGGAATATGCATGCGGCTGAATGCCGGAATACGGAGCAGGTGCCTGGCCCAGGTGTCCTTGTATTTTGCCCATTCCAGCCTGCCTTCCTGTTCGGCGCCGGTCAATGCAGGCACGGCTTTGCGGAAAGCGGCAGTGACCACATCGCGAATGCTTTCCTGTTCGGGCGTGTTGATATTGTCGATGAATTTATAGGTTGAATCGCGGAGCAGGGCTTCCAGCAAGGTGCTTTCAAAGGGCCTTATCATGGGCAGTTTGGTACTCGAAAATTCATCGTCCCAGATCTCATCTTCCAGTTTCCTCCACCAGTTCCAGAATACGGTAGGCGCTTTTTCATCGGGATCATTGCGCAGCTTCCAGGATTTGAGTATGTCGAGATATTTTTTTTCATCGTCGGTGAGAATGGATTCGTTGATGTTTTTCAACAGCACGGGCCGGGCCATTTCGGCAAACACATTGTAATTCTCTGTTTGCATGCGCATCATGAGCTGCACGGTGAACAGCGAATCGGGCTGGCGCAGGAAGCGGTTGATGATGATGCCCCGGTAATTGGGATAGCTGCTGCCGATGAAATACGGATAAGCCGTATCTGCCGGAGCCTGGTTGGCGCTGCTCACGAAGCCTCTTTCGGGGTTCAGCAGGTGCGGGTTTTCTTCGCGCGGAATATTGGCCTGCCACATATAGCTACTGTCGGTTCCCGGCATCACAAATTCTCCCTGCTTATTCCATTTGGCCGGGAACTCGCCCTGCTGCCAGATGGCAATATCGCCCTGCTTGGAAGCAAAGATGAAATTCTGGCCGGGACTGTGCAGGTACTGGATGGCGTCGAGATAATCGTTATAATTCTTCGCTCCCTGCAACCGCGTGAATACGGCAAATTCGTTCGATGAATCGTTGGCCTTCCAGCGAACGGCATAATATTTATCATTGTGCAGTTTGGAAGAACCGTTGAAAGTATTGTCATATATGACAGGGCCGAAAACAGTATAGGCCACCGTATCATAAAACACCGGCCTGCCTCTGACGGCTATAGGCTCTATCCGTTGCGCGGACTGCTGCCACTGGCCATTGAACCAGTATTCTTTTTTTGTTGAATCCTTAAAACGGATCTCATAATAATCTCTTACATCGCGATTGGGCGTTGTTACGCCCCAGGCGCAACTGTCGTTAAACCCGATGATGATATAAGGCGCCCCGGGAAAGGAAACGCCGTATACATTGAACTCCGGCGTCTGTAACTGCATCTCGTACCATACTGAAGGCAGGTTGGTGCTCAGGTGCGGATCATTGCAGAGGATGGGCCTGCCGCTTCTTGTTTTTTTTCCGCTCACAGCCCAGTTATTGCTGCCATTACTGCGCTCGGGCTTGAATTCCCTGGCAGTAACAGAATCGGTGTTGTTGAGATATAATGAATCTACAGAAGCAGGCGCCCTGGGCTTAACGGATGGAGGCGGGAATACGGTTCCTTTGGGGATGATGGGATCCACGCTGTCCTGCCGGGCCGGATAAAGCAGGTCGAAATCGGATTTGCTGAAAATGCTTTTGGCATTGGTCAGTTCGATATCATCGTCAGATCCGGAGAGTTCATAAGCCATGTATTTCACGAACAGGGCGCTCTTGAGATTGCTCCAGTGCTCGGGACGATAGTTCAGCAGCTTGTACTCCAGCGGCAGTTCTGTTTCTTTAAGCCGGTCGATAAAAGCATTTACGCCTGCAGTATATGCCTCGCAATCTCTTTTGGTGAGGGAATCCTGCTCCATTTCGGCAAGCAGTTTTTCGGCGGCAGATACCATGCCCAGTCTCCGCATTTCGCGGTCGTGATCGAGGTATACATTATTTTCTCCGGGGCCAAGGATTTCACTCAGCCTGCCTCCTGCTGCAAACACCTGGAACTCCATTTGCCATAGCCGGAATTTGGCGTGAAGATATCCCTGAATAAAATAGGCGTCCTGCGGGTTGGAGGCAAAAACATGGGGAACCAGCCGCTCGTCAAAATATACCTGGGCCCGGTCTTTCAGCCAGGCGGATTGCAGCTCGGCGTTAAAATCCTTGTCAACCGCTTCTGCATTCTGCCAGAAACCATGCTGCGGGCTCAGTAGGGGGCCGAGGGCAGGCAGGCGGCCCCATTGCGTGTTGAGCAAAAAGATCAAGACCGCAGTGATGGCGATGGAAATCAAAAACGGAATAACCCTCATAAGCGGTGAATTTACGAAATAAAGAACTACCACAAAATGGTATTGACAGGCCGCCCTTTTTGCTGGAACTTTGTATTGTCGGATCCATTAACCATTAACCTTATCATGAATGATGAACCCGGTCCTTGCTAATCTTGAAAAGAAAAAGCTCATTCTCGTGTATCGATGAGAAAGATCTTTATGGAGTGAACGGTGTGGTTTATTGTAACAGGCCGGCTCTGCAGGGAGCCGGCTTTTATTCCTTAATGCCGGTTTGTTTACCGGATCGCTTCAATCAATTGTCTTACCTCGTATTCCGTATTGAACGCGTGCAATACAATACGCAGCCTTTCGCTTCCTTTGGGAACAGTAGGATATAGAACAGGCCGCACATCCAGGCCCTTGTCCTGCAATTGACGGGCAAGCAGCCTGGCTTCTGTATTTCCGGGAATAACCAATGGCTGAATGGGAGTAGAACTGTTCAGCAAGGTATGACCTGTTGCCGAATCCCTGAAATGGCTAATGAGCCGGTGCAGATGGTCTCTTTCGGCCCTTAGCCCGGGAAATAATTGATAAGATGCTTTTATGGCAGCTATGGCTGCTTCAGGCAAAGCCGTAGTATAAATGAATGGTCTTGAAAAATTGATAAGATAATCGCGAAGTATTTCAGAGCCCAGCACAATGGCGCCATGACAGCCCAGCGCCTTTCCGAAAGTATGCACCCGCGCAAAACATTTTTGTTGCAATCCGAGATGCTGAACCAGCCCTTCCCCTTTTTCTCCGATAATGCCTGTTGCATGCGCTTCATCGATGATGAGATGCGCTCCGTGCTGTTCACATAATTCCGTCATGACAGGCAGCGGCGCCTGGTCGCCATCCATCGAAAAAACGGATTCGGTGACTACAAAAATATTTCCTGTTGCTGTATCCAGCTTTTTTTCCAGGTCTTCCCAACTGTTATGCACAAACGAAAAAGACTGTGCGAAGGAAAGGCGGATGCCATCCCGGATGGAAGCATGGCTCAACTGATCATATAAAATGGTATCGCCGCGCTGCGGCACCGCGCTGAGCAGGCCGAGATTGGCATCATATCCTGAATTGAAGATGAGCCCCGCTTCCGCATCATGAAAACGGACAATGGCCTGCTCCGTTTCTTCGATCAGCGGATAATTGCCGGCAAGCAGCCGGGAGCCGGTGGAACCATGTTTGTAACCGGGATGGATGGCGCCGAGCAGATCATTCCTTGCTATGCCGAGATAGTCATTGGAACA
>CAYYZJ010000515.1:0-2389 GCA_964475615.1 uncultured Flavitalea sp.
CCATACTGGCCGTGGAGGAACAGAAATATTTTGCTTCCACCGACGGATCGTATATAGAACAGGACATCCATCGCATCTATCCTTTTTTTGTCGTTACCAAGATCGACAAGGATTCAGGAAAATTCGTAACGCGCCGTTCCCTGAGCTCGCCCATGGGCATGGGATATGAATACCTCGATCCCAGGCCCGACAGCAAGATAACGGGCATCGTTACCCGCTATAAGAACAGGTATGATATTATAGAAGATGTGAAAAGCGCGGGCCCGGACGTGATAAAAAAGATCGCAGCAAAATCGGTAGAGCCCGGCAAATACGATCTGGTGCTCGATCCTTCCCATCTCTGGCTTACCATTCATGAATCGGTTGCCCATCCTACCGAGCTGGATCGCGTGCTGGGCTATGAGGCCAATTATGCCGGCACCAGCTTTCTTACCCTCGATAAATGGCGCTCCGGGAATTTCCAGTTCGGAAGCAACATCGTGAATATTGTTGCCGATAAACTGCAGCCCGGCTCATTGGGTGCGGTCGGTTATGATGATGAAGGCGTGAAATGCGGACAATGGGATCTCATCAAAAACGGAATACTGGTAAACTACCAGGCCATCCGCGACCAGGCGCATATCATCGGGCTGAAAGCTTCCCAAGGCTGCTGCTATGCCGATAGCTGGAGCGATGTGCAGTTCCAGCGCATGCCCAATGTTTCGCTCCAGCCAGGCAAGGAATCCCTGAGCGTGGACAATATTATTAAAAATGTGGAGAAAGGCATTTACATCATCGGCGACGGTTCATTTTCGATTGACCAGCAACGTTATAATTTCCAGTTCGGCGGACAGTTGTTTTACGAAATCAAGGACGGCAAGATCGCAGGCATGCTCAAGGACGTGGCTTACCAGGCCAATACCCGCGAGTTCTGGAATTCCTGCGTGGCCATTGCCGACAAATCCGATTACCGGCTGGGCGGCGCCTTCAACGACGGTAAGGGGCAGCCTCCGCAATCCAATGCCGTTTCGCACGGCAGCTCCACCGCTCGTTTCAATGGCGTTAATGTGATCAATACAGCAAGAAAAATATAAGCATCTTTCATGGCAATCCTAAGCAAAGAAGACGCACAGGCCATTCTCAAAAAAGTGATCGGCTTTTCAAAGGCCGATGAATGCCACGCCAGCCTTTCGGGAACAGAAGGCGGCAATATCCGCTATGCCCGCAATGCCGTGTCAACCGCGAGCGACGTCAGCACGCTCAGTCTCGGTGTCAGCTCTTCCTTTGGAAAAAGATCAGGCACGGCCACCATCGATGAGTTCGATGATGCTTCGCTGGAAAAAGTAGTGCGCAGGTCGGAAGAGCTGGCCAGGCTATCTCCTGAAAATCCCGAGCACATGCCGCTGCTGGGGCCGCAGACTTTTGCAGAATCGACCACTTATGTGCCGGCCACTGCAGCGATCAATTCCGATAACAGGGCCGATGCTGTTGGAAAAAGCATAGAGGTTTCAAAGCAGGCCGGTTTGCAGGCCGCAGGCTATATCGAAAACACGACCAGCTTTTACTCCATCGGCAATTCAACAGGATTGTTCGCTTACAATAAAGACACCGATATCGTGTTCAGCGTTACCACGCGCAATGAAGCCGGAACCGGATCGGGGTATGCGGCAAGAGGATTTAACGACAGCAGCAAGCTCGACAGTTTTACTGCAACGCAGATCGCTGCTTCAAAAGCCAATGGCTCCGTTGGCGCCAAAGCCATCGAACCGGGAAAATACACCGTGATCCTGGAGCCGCTGGCCGCTGCCTATATGATGGAAAGCTTATTCTTCGGGTTCGATGCACGCAATGCCGACGAAGGCCGCAGCTTTATGAGCAAGCCCGGCGGCGGCAACCGTTTGGGCGATAAACTGATGGATGAAAAAGTGACCATCTACTCCGATCCCTTCAATCCCGAGCTGCCTTCCGGAACCTGGAACGGCGAAGGATTGCCGCTGGAGAAAACAAGCTGGATCGAAAAAGGCGTGGTGAAAAACCTCAGCTATTCGCGGTTCTGGGCGCAGAAGAAAAATGTAAAGCCGGTTCCCATGGGCGGCAATATCATTATGGAAGGCGGCAACCTGTCGACAGCAGACCTGATCAAAAGCACAGAAAGAGGAATATTGGTGTCGCGCCTCTGGTATATTCGCATGGTCGATCCGCAAACCCTGCTGCTTACCGGCCTTACACGCGACGGTACTTTTTATATCGAAAACGGCGAGATCAAATACCCTGTTAAAAATTTCCGGTTCAATGAAAGTCCCGTGATCATGCTGAACAATGTAGAAGCCCTGGGCAGGCCCGAAAGGACCATCAGCGTGGAATCTTTCCGCAGCTACCTGGTGCCTGCGCTGAAGATCAGGGATTTCAC
>CAYYZJ010000516.1:0-1919 GCA_964475615.1 uncultured Flavitalea sp.
CGGGATACGAGATGCGGGATACGAGATGCGAGTTAGGATTCAACAGGTAATTTTCAACCCGCATCCCGAACCTTGCATCTCGCATCCCGAACCCCGCATCCCGTATCCCGTATCTCGCATCCCGAAAAGAACCGCAAATTTAACAAACTCCACAACAAATATTTACCTAATTTGGGAATGAAAACACCAGGTATGCGGAGCAGTTGTACACTTCTTTTCCTTTTTATTGCGGCCACCATTCATGCACAGGATCTGTCGGGGATCTGGAGAGGACATTTCCATTCCAATCAAATATACCAGCGTTTAATGGGTGATGATGACCGTTATAAGATGGAAGTGCAGATTGCGCCGCAGGATAAGAAATTCCAGGCCGTCACCTATTCATACAAGACCACTGTTTTTTACGGAAAGGCCGATGCTACCGTAACGCTCAATCCCGAAACCCGCAAGGTGCTGCTCCGGGAACTGAAGATCGTTGAATTGAGAATGATCGGCGGCGATGCCTGCATCATGACCTGCTTCATGCAGTATTCCAAGCTGAATGATGAAGAATTCCTGGAAGGAACCTATACCAGCATGAATATACGCGATTCCTCCGACTGCGGAAAAGGGGTCATCTTCCTGCATAAAGTGCCGACCACCGATTTTTATAAAGAGCCTTTTTTAGAAAAAAGAGAAAATGAGATCGAGAGCGAAAAAAAGAAGCCGGCTCCCGCTCCCCCGATTGTCAGGAACAATCCTGCTCCTCCTCCCGTAAAAAAAACGGAAGCTCCGTCAAAGAAACCGGCATTGAAGAAACCGGCCACTGCAACAGCAAAGGTTCCTAAAAAGACCGGCGCCACTGCATCTGCTGTAAAAAAGCCCGTTACTGTTCCGAAAAATACCGGCAAGCCGGAAGCAAAAGCGCCACCGAAAAAAGAGCTGGTTAAAAGCAATGTGCACAATCATGCCATTGAAACGATCGGCAGGGACAGCTCCGGGAAGATCGATAAAAAACCGATCACGATCATTCCGAAAGTGCTGGCCAGCCGCAGCAATGAGCTTGTTAAGACCATTACGGTGAACACCCCGGAAGTGCAATTGAATATCTATGATGACGGAGCGATCGACAACGACACGGTTTCCGTGTACTTCGACAATAAACTGATCATATCCAAAGCCAGGCTCACCGATCAGCCCATTACCGTTAAACTGCGTGTGGACGAAGGCGGCGACACGCATCAACTGATCATGGTTGCCGAAAACCTCGGCGATATTCCTCCCAATACTTCCCTGATGGTGGTCAGGGCCGGCGACAAGCGCCACGAAGTGCGTATCGTTTCAACAGAACAAAAGAATGCAGAGATCGTGTTTAAGTATGAGAAGCCGGAGTAGGAAGTCGGAGGTCTGAGGTCTGAAGTCTGAAAGAACAAAATAATTATTGGTTCTGACTTCAAACCTCTGACCTCAGACCTCTGACTTCCGACTTCGGACCCCTCAACGCCCTCTCTCCCTCGGCGCAACGAATGCTTTTCGCGGGATCTTATCTTCACGCTGGGCGGCATTGTAAACAAAGGATGCAATGATGGTGGCGGCCTGTTTCAGGTCGGCAGGCAGCAGGTGGTCGTAAGAATCCATATTGCTGTGATGCGTTCTGCTGTCGTATTCGATAGGCTCCTGTATGAACTGAAAACCCGGAAGGCCGACAGCATCGAAAGAAAGATGATCTGTTCCTCCGGTATTCTGCAATGTAAGCGTGGCGGCGCCCAGATCATGAAAAGGTTCGAGCCATTGGGAAAAAATGGGCTTTACTGCTGCATTGCCTTGCAGATAAACGCCGCGGATTTTTCCGGTACCATTGTCGAAATTGAAATAAACAGAGAGCTTATCTCCTTCGGCATTGTATTTTTTGGTTACCGTATCCGTAAAATGATTCTTCA
>CAYYZJ010000517.1:0-7525 GCA_964475615.1 uncultured Flavitalea sp.
GCAGGCAAGCATGCGATCTCCGAAAAGCCGATGGGATTGAATGCCAAGGAATGCCAGGAGATGATCGACGCCTGCAAAAAAGCCAACGTAAAGCTGCTGGTAGGATACCGCATGCATTTTGAGCCCAAGACGCTCGAGATCATCCGCATGCGGCAGGCCGGCGAAATGGGGAAGATACTGTTCTTCCAGGGACTGAGCGGCTTCAAGATCGGCGATCCCACGCAATGGCGGCTGAACAAGCAACTGGCCGGCGGAGGCGCCATGATGGATATCGGCATTTATTCGGTTAATGGTTCCCGTTATATGACCGGCGAAGAGCCGGTTTGGGTAACTGCCGTGGAAACCAAAACCGATCCGGTGAAGTTCAAGGAAGGCGTTGATGAGACCATCCAGTTCCAGCTCGGATTTCCCAGCGGGGCGGTGGCTTCCTGCCTTTCCACTTATAATATGAATAACCTGGACAAGTTCTTCGTAAACGGCGAAACCGGCTGGGCCGAGCTGCAGCCGGCCACCGGCTATGGCCCTATTAAAGGCCGCACGAACAAAGGTGAACTGACCCAGCCGCATATCACCCATCAAACCATCCAGATGGATGAAATGGCGCAGATCATTTTGCAGGGCAAGAAGCCTGTTGTGCCTGCTGACGGAGAAGAGGCCCTGAAAGACCTGAAGATCATCGACGCTATTTACCTGGCTGCAAAAACAGGCAGGAAGATCGAGATCTGAAGTCGGAAGTCCGAGGTCAGACTTCAGACCTCCAACTTCAGACTTCAGACTTCCGAGCTCAGACCTCATTTCCTAACGGCCACCGCTATGCGGGAATCCGCAGTGCCGTAATACAGGAGCCATTGATTATTGAAGTGCAGCAATCCTTCCAGAAAACATACCTGGTTTACCTGGCCTGAAATTTCGTATGGCTTGTCGGGCCTGATGAAATAATGATCCATCCTCGATATGATCTTTACCGGATCGTTTTTATCGAGCAGCACTTGGGAAGCAGTGTATGTTCCTTCGGGCAATGCCGAATCGCCGATGGATGGAATATTGCGGCTATTGTAAATAAGCAGAACGCCTTTTTCAGTGATCATGGCAGGCGGCCCGGATTCAACGAGATCGCTGTCGAATTTTTTATTCCTGGTCGGGATCACGATCTTCAGGTTGGCCATATTCAGCGCCTGGCCTTTCAACGGAACAGGAGGCTTTTCGCCGGAGGCCATCTCAACAGGCGTCCAGTTGATGAGATCGGTCGACGTGGCTGCCCAGATGAACTGATCTCCCCAATACATCCAGTACCTGCCTCCTATCCTGCCGGCAATGATCTTTCCATTCTCATATTTCGATACGATGGCGCCCGATTTGGACCAACTGTTGAGGTATTTGCCATGATGGGCTTTTGCAAAAACAGGCCCTTGCTTAGTCCAGTGCAGCAGGTCTTTTGAAGTGGCGATCATCAGCCTGGCATTCTTTCCATCGAAGCCGGTATAGGTCATGTAATAGGTGCCCAGGCTGTCTTCCACCACGCGGGGGTCTTCACATCCGCCGGGCCATTCATATTTTTTTTGAGCATCATTGGCGGGATAGAGCACCGGTTCGGGATAGCGGGCAAAATGCAGCCCGTCCTTACTAACAGCCAGGCCTATGCGCGAAGTGCCGGCGGGCTTGCCTATCTTGTCCTGGGCGCGATAGAGCAGATAGGCCCGGTTCCCCTTTATCACCGCAGCGGGATTGAATACATCTTTTTCTTCCCATTTCACATTATAATGGAGAATGGGATCCATGAAACTGCCGGAGCCGGGATCGAGAACGGGATTTACACTGTCTTGTTTAACAAAAGAGACCAAGGCCCAGTTGGCCGAAGAATCTGCGGGAGATACCGGCTTACTGATCGCTTTATCCTGCTTGTCAGCGTGCCAGCAATTTAAGTTGGTCAACAATACCGCCGCTATGAACGGCAGGACGAATCGGTTAGCCATATTCAGAGCAATGAATTTCCTTTTTTTGCAGCAAGACAAGCAACAGGCCGGGTCATTACGTAGACAATAAGATGATACGCATTGTTGCATCAGTTCACAAATATCTCATCCGTCATAAACCAGCCTTTCTGCTTTTTATCTGAAAACGCTTTAGGCGCTTCCGGCACCAGTGTGGCCACGACCTTGATATATTTAACCGTTGCCGGCTTGAACCTGCATTCGAGCGGAAGAAGATTGGCCTGGAATGTAGTGGGCTGCCCGGGAGTGAGGCTGGCCAGCAGTCTGAGCTGCTGCCGGTCATTGCCTCCCCATACTTCCAGCCTGGCAGGAGGAAGCACCACGCTGCCGGTATTGACCATGGAGCTCACCATTATACTGGTTGCTTTCACCGGCTTTGAAAAAACCAGCAGGCATTCCGCCGGATTTTTATGAAAGCCCAGCCATTTGCCGCTGCCGAAATTGAGGTCGCCTTTTTCGTGATTGTAGAGGGTAAGTCCGCCGCGGCCCTTATATAATGAATCGGCAGGCTGCAACAAAATAATGGTATCCGGCCTGAACCCAACATGATAAAACTGGTTCTGCAATATATCGCTGGGCAGCCAGCCGGGTTTGTATGCGCGGGCCTTGAGCAATTGCTGTTTGGTCAGCATGGCATGAGCGTCGTAAAGAGGAGCGGAACTGTCGGGCTCCGATCCGTCGAGCGTATAATGAATGCTGATGCCGGGAACATAATGTTTCAGTTTAAGTGCAACGGCGGTATCGATGATCTGCTCTTCATTTTCCAGGATGGGAGGCGTTAATTTCAGCAATACGGTATCGGCCCTGAAGCCGGTTTCTATGCTAAGGCCCTTGTGCGTTTGCGCTATCCGTTTTGCTTCTTCATCGCGGATGCCGGTATTCCATGCATAAAGATTTTGCAGGTTCCTGAGCGCAGCAAGCTGATCGATATCTTCCTGCTTTACGGATGTGCCGGAAAGCGAAAGGCTTTTCAGGTGAGTAAGCCTGCCGAGATCGCGGAGGCGCCGGCCGCTGATATTGCTGAAAGAAAGATTGAGGGTGCGCAGGTTGATGAATTCGCCGATGGTCGGTAACAGGTCGTCGGTCACCGGCATTTTATCGAGGTTCAGCGAAACGACCTGTGTTTTTACTTTCAGCAGCTCTTTCAACTGCTCCGGCTTGAAAACATTGGCGCTGTAGAAATCGACGGCCAGTGCCGGCGAGCCTTTCGCCAATGGGTAAACGCTGCGGTAATTGGTATTCAGCTCCCCGATCATTTTTTCGCTTGCTGCTGCAAATTGATAATCTTCATCCGTACTTGATTTAAACATCTGTTCGGCCATCATGCGCAAAGTATCGGTTGCCGGAATATCCTTTGCTTTGATCTTGAAATCGGCTCCCTGCTTTACCCAGTTGAATAAAATGGCTATTTCCTGATCCGTCAATTGCGGCTTGCCTGCAGGCGGCATGTGCTTTTCATCTTCTGCTGCGAGATGAATGCGGCGGAACAATAATCCCAGGTCGGCCTGTGCGGTATCCCACAACGATCCGTCCTTGCCTCCTTTCAGCAGGAGTTCCGGCGTTTCCATCACAAGCCCGCCCTTGGCCTTGCGGCTGTTGTGGCAACCGATGCATTTTTCATCGAGTATGGGTTTTACCATATCGGTGAAAACAACGGCATCATCGAACGCCGGTCTGCTTTGTTTTTTTTCAGGAGCAAGCGGGGCCAGCAAAAATCCCTGTCCATGGGTAATGCTGGCGCCCAGATGGCCGGTGAGCGTAAGCAGCATCAGGCTGAATACTCCTGCAACGGCAGAAAACGATTTCAACCGGTCATAAAAAGCATACCACAAAAAACAGAGCAGCGAAACGGCAGCGCCGCTCCATTTATGCGCCTGCAATGATCCGGCATCATAGCCCGGCTCTTTCGACAATACCAATCCCATCAGCGCCGTGATCGCTGACGTAAATGCAGCGGTCAGCAGCATCCACCTGCCGATTTCATGAAAAAGAGAAGCGGCAAAATGCTGCCGGGGAACCAGGATCATCCAGCAAACAAACAGGATCAGCATCACGATCGGGAAATGAAGTACCAGGGGATGCATGCGGCCGGCCACCTGCAGCCAGGAAGGCACTACCAGCCGCTCATCAAAGACGAGCAGGAAGCAGAGAAGGCAATTGGCAGCAAGCGTTATGTTGAACAGTATATTCTTCCAGTTGATCTGCATCAGGCAACGGGCTCTAATTTATACGGATAAACATGACCCGAATTCCACTGGCACACATACATATTCTGTTCGTCGTCGATGCATACATCGTGCGGGTATTGAAAGACTTTTACGGTTTGCACCATCTCCTGCGGCTTTCCTTCCGAATAAACGGGGTCGCTGCCTGCCAGGTTGGACACTACTTTGAAATCGCGGTCGAGTATGGTAACGAAACCGGATTGCTGGTTTACTTTCGAGCTGCTTTGCAGCACGGCGGCATAGAGATAATCGCCGTTGATCACGGGCCTGCATACCCAGGCCCCGGGCAAAGGCACCGTGTTGATGAATTTTCCTTCCAGCGTATAGCGCTTGAATGCATTCTGCTGGCGCGAGCTCACTATCAGCGACGGGTTATGCTTATCGCGATAATCCACGCAAATGCCGTGTGCATTGAGCAGGTTTTCTTCCTTATCTCCCCTGCCCCCGAAATGACGGATATATCTTCCTTGGTAATCATATTGGATGATGAAATCCTTTCCATATCCGTCCGCCACATATATATCACCGTTAGTGGTTATGGTTGTTTCGGTGGGAATGTATTCTTCAGGTTTGCTGTACTGACCGGTTTCTTTCGGATAATCGAGCGTCATCAGCACTTTTCCGTCGATTGTTGTTTTGATGACCTGGTGGCGGTTGTTATCGCAGATGAACAGCACTTCCTGCCCGTTCTCATTGAACAGGGTGAGGCCGTGCGCGCCGGGATATTCATGCCCCCAGGTATCGAGCAGCTTTCCTTTTTTATCGTAGATGAGCACATTGTTCCTGGTTTCATTGGTGAGCAGGATGATGCGGCCTTTGCTGTCCTGTACCATTTCGTGGCAATCTTTTACGGGGTATTGTGCAAAATCAACCTGGCTCCAGTGCGTATTGATGCGGTAGCGTTTGTTGTTCTGTCCGAGTACCATGTCTTCTTTTTTTATGCCGTTGAATAATGAAGGCCCATAGATCAGGCCGGATGTGGCCAGCGATGTCTGTTGTATGAATTTTCTGCGATGCATTGTTATGAAATTAAGATATTAATAGATCAGGCGATCAGTGCATTCACCACTTTTCCCGCCACGTCGGTGAGGCGGTAGCGGCGGCCGAGATGCTTGAACGTCAGTTTTTCATGATCCAGCCCCATGAGGTAAAGCACGGTGGCATGAAAATCGTGAACATGAACGGGATCTTTTACAATATTGTAACCGAAATCATCGGTTTCGCCATATACGCCGGGCCTGATGCCTCCGCCTGCCATCCAGATGGTGAAGCATCGCGGATGATGGTCGCGGCCATAATTGTCCTTGGTCAGCTTTCCCTGGCAATAATTGGTTCTCCCGAATTCGCCGCCCCAGATCACGAGCGTTTCATCGAGCAGTCCTCTTTGCTTGAGGTCGGTGACCAATGCAGCGGAAGCCTGGTCAACATCGCGGCATTGGCCTTTTATTTCAGCGGGCAGGTTGCTGTGCCCGTCCCATCCCTGGTGATACAACTGCACAAAACGCACTCCGCTTTCAGATAGCTTTCTTGCCAGCAGGCAATTGGCGGCAAATGAGCCGGGAATTAAACAATCCGGCCCGTACAATTTCAGTGTTTCTTCCGGCTCCTTGCTGAGATCGGTGATCTCGGGCACCATGGTCTGCATGCGATAAGCCATTTCATATTGCCTGATCTTGGTGTTGATCTCCGGATCGCCGAACTCCTGGTAAGAAGCTTCATTGAGCTCGGCCAGCTTGTCGAGCATCTTGCGGCGGTCTGTTCTGCTCATGCCATCGGGATCATTAAGATATAGAACAGGATGCTCGCCGCTGCTGAACTGCACGCCCTGGTGTATGGAATCCAGAAATCCATTCGACCACAATTTTGAATAAACGCCCTGGCCGTTGCCCTTGCCTTTGGAGAGCAGCACACAAAAGGCCGGCAGGTTTTTGTTTTCGCTGCCCAGTCCATAGCTCAGCCAGGCGCCCATGCTGGGACGGTTTCCCTGCTGTGCGCCGGTCTGGAAAAAGGTCAGCGCCGGATCGTGGTTGATGGCTTCGGTGTACATGCTTTTTACAAAGCAAAGATCATCCACCGCCTTTGCGGTATATGGCAAAAGTTCGCTTATCCATGCCCGTGCCTGCCCGTATTGATTGAACTGAAAATAGGTTCCTGCAAGCGGAAATTTTTTTTGATCGGCCGTCATGCCGGTGAGGCGCTGGCCCATGCGCACCGATGCAGGAAGGTCTTCGCCCTGCATTTTTTGGAGCAAAGGTTTATAATCGAACAGGTCGAGCTGGGAAGGAGCTCCGTTCTGGAACAGATAGATGATCCGTTTGGCGCGCGGAGCAAAATGAGGCAGGCCGGCGATGGCTGCTTCATCTTCCCCACTGCTGAACAGGTCGGGTATCAGCAATGAACCCAGGGCAGCGCTTCCAATGCCGAGGCTGAGCTTTGACAAGAAGCGGCGGCGGTTGATGTTCAGGGCGTGCTCACGGATTTCGTTTGGCATAATTAATTATAATTGAGTGTTGAGTGTTGAATGTTGAGTGTTGAATGTTGAGTGTTGAGTGTTAAGCGTTTTAAATATTAAATATTCAACACTCAACATTCAACACTCAAGTAATAAATTAATCTTCACGTTTTCGTTATCGCTTCTTCCATATTATACATCATATCGATCACTTTCATCAGTGCTGCTGCATCGGCGGTTTCTGCATTTTTATTTTGCGGATACTCGCCCGCATCGAGCGTTTTTGCTGCATCCAGTTTTTTGTCGCGGTATTGCTGCAACTGGTCAGTATAATAATCTTCCAGCAGCCTGGTCTCCTTTTCAGACGGCCTGCGGCAGATGATCCTCCGGAAAGCGTTGATGATCTTATCGTGCGCCGTGCCTTGCTCAACCGTCAGTTTCTGCGCCAATACCCTCGATGCTTCCAGCACCAGCGGGTCGTTCATCATTACCAGGGCCTGAAGCGGTGTATTGGTCTGCAGTCGCTTCACTTCACATTGATCGCGGTTGCTGGCATCGAACATGATCATGGTCGGCGGCGGCACGGTAAGCTTGATGAATGTATAGAGGCCGCGCCGGTACAGCGAATCGCCATGATCCTGCCGGTAGGTGGCCAGCTCGCCGCGGCCCGAAGTAGTGCTTTCCCAGATGCCTTTGGGTTGATATGGCTTTACGCTCGGGCCGCCGATCGTTTTTATCAACAGCCCGCTGCTCGATAAAACCATATCGCGGATGAACTCGGCCGGAAGGCGGTTGCGCGGGCCTCTGGAGAGATAAAGGTTCTCCGGATCCTTTTCCAGTTTTTCTTTCGTTGTCTT
>CAYYZJ010000518.1:0-2771 GCA_964475615.1 uncultured Flavitalea sp.
ACCAATGCTGCTTACTATCGCTCCCTGCTGCAGTCAGGCTCAAACTTATTTTTCAATAAAAGAATGTCGGTACCGCTCTATTCCAAACTGAATGGAAAATTGTGGCTGGACGCCGTTTACGGGAGAGACTTTATTGCAACAAGCCCCTTGTTCGATTCAACGGTATTTACCATTGCCGCTAAAAATGGAGATAACCCGGGAAACTGGCTTGGCGGAACCGTGAACATCCCCGACAAAAACGATCTCACCGATGTTTATGCCCACATGCGCCGCGACGGGCCTGATGTGCATGATTCATTATGGTTTTTTACCGCAGTGTCAACGGTCGGAAATTCCGGGCAGCGTTATTTTGATATCGAGCTGTATAAAAATAATTTTTCGTACAACTCAACCACCGGAACCTTCTCCACTGCAGGGCCCGATGCGGGCCATACCCAATGGCTCTTTGATGCAAGCGGGAATATTATACAGACCGGCGACATGATCGTCGCCGTTAATTTTACTCCTGGCTCTGTTCCCGTTGTGGATGTGCGCATCTGGGTGAGCCAGTCCACATTTGCTACGGTTACTCCCGCCTATTTCAATTTCGGCTCCGTCATCGACGGCAGCACGCCCGCTTTCGGGTATGTTTCCATCTTATCCAAATCAGGCGCCACTGCATTCGGCTCCGGCATTTCAAATTATTCTGCATCTGCTTTGCAAGATACCACCTATTCCACGCCCTGGGGAACAGAGCAGGCAACAAAAAACTGGGGCACACAATATCAGTCGATACAATTTATTGAAGTGGGATTAAACCTGACGAGGATCGGGGTAGACCCGGCCTTATACAGCGCTTTGGGCTTAAATCCCTGCCAGTCCTTGTTTTCAAGTATCTTTTTCAAATCGAGATCTTCCACTTCATTTACTTCCAACATGCAGGATTTTGTGGAGCCGCTCGTGTTCCTGAAAGAGCCGGTGATGGACTATTCGCTTCAGCCCGATACCCTTCGCTGCAACCGCTCCACAGCAACGATCAACATTACCAATAATACGACCATAGGCCATTATACCTGGCAAACCACCGATGGGAACATCAGCGCTTCCAATGCCGACAGTTCGCAGCTCAGCATCAATAAGCCCGGCACCTATATCGTATCGGCTTCGCCTGCAATAGGATGCCCGGTAACAAGAACGGATACGGTGGTGATCCCCATCGATACATTCCCTCCGGTAGCTTCCATCAATATGTCCATATCGGCCGATCTGGCCTACCTGAAATTTTACGGGGGAGATCTTGCCGCCAGCAATTATCCTACCCCATTCGGAGGCTCGCAGGGCCTGCTGTGGAACTGGAGCGGCCCCGGCGGGTTTGCTTCAACCATACAGAACCCCGTTAACGATACGGCATGGGGAACCTATCAGTTGATCGTAACAGAAAAAAGGAACGGCTGTACCGATACCGCTTACCGCAACGTAAGCCGCTGGGACTTCATTATACTGCAAGGTGAATGGCTCACGCTGAGCGCGGTACGGTCCGGTTCATCATCCGTATTGCTTCAATGGAAAGACAAGGGACAAAGCAATACCGATTTCTACGAGATCGAAAGGTCCTCGAATGGCGTTGACTTCATTAAGATAGGCGTGCTGACCAACTCGGCGGCCGGCCTGTTTTCATTTGCTGATAACAACCCGGGTTATACCGATAACCTGTACCGCATTAAATCCGTGGGGCGCAACGGGCAGGAACTATATTCCAATATCGTGAAAGTATCGGCCGATATAAATAAAAGGCCGTATTATCTGACGGGAAACAAAGGCGGACTGTATTTAATAGGCAATGCCGACAATGATCAGCAGGCAACGCTGATGATGTACAATATTGCCGGACAGAAACTGCTGACAAAGAACATACAGCTTGGCAAGGGACTGAACGTAGTTGAAATTCCGCTCAGCGCAAATATGAGGAATAGCGTGATTGTTGTTTCGCTGTTTGTCAATAACCGACTGTCATTTACCGGGAAGGCGGTGTTCTAGATCACCTCTTTTCGAGGTAGTTGGTATATTCTTCCGCTATTTTTTCTATTATCCTGCCCGATTCCATTTCGGAGCTCACCAGGTCATGAAGCGTGATCTGATCCAGGAGCCGGTCCACCGTAAACTGGATCATCTGCCAGAGCGAGCGGGCCGAGCAATCCACGGAATTGGTGCAGATCTTCAACGTGCCGGAATGCGTGCCGCAATAGGTGGAATTGAACAGCGATCCGCCCAATGCCTTTAAAACGTTATTAATGACGATTTCCCTGGCCGATACGGCCAGCACATATCCGCCTTTATTGCCCGGCGTGCTGTTGATAAACCCTGCCATGCGGAGTATGCGGGCGAGCTTGGCCACATAGTGGCTGCTCAGTCCTTCGGCTTCGCTCAACTGCGGAATGCTCATGCCTTCTTCCTGCTTGCAGCGGGCGATGCGTATCAGTATCCGCAATCCATATTCTTCCTGGGCAGTGATCTTCATAACAATATTATTCGTTGGGCAGGTTCAGGGGGTCTGCCTGGTATTTTTTGATGAAATGATTGCGGAGATGCTCTTTTTCCTCTATCGGGAGCTCCCTGCCGCAAAGCGTATCGTACACATCGGCCAGCTCCTGTGCAATGTCGCCCGCTTCCATCCGCTCTATCTGGTAACGGTGCAGTATATGCGCCAGTTGCCCGTTTTTGAACAGGGCAATATTGGGAGATGAGGGAGTGATGCCGGTCAGGTATTTCTCACGGAAATGGGCAACCGCTTC
>CAYYZJ010000519.1:0-3097 GCA_964475615.1 uncultured Flavitalea sp.
TTTGTTCATGGCAAACCAGGCCAGCGGCGCGGCAATGACCAGCGCAACAAGAACGAGTTGTATAAATTCTTTTATGAGCAGGCTGAACAAGGAACCTGCTCCTGCGCCCAATACTTTTCTGATGCCGAATTCCCTGGTTCGCTGTTGTGCCGTAAACATCACCAGGCCCAATAACCCCAGGCAGGAAATAAAGATGGCCAGGATGGCAAAATAGTTAGAGAGTTTATCTATTACCTGCTCGCTTTTATAAAGATGCTGGTATTCTTCGTCTGAAAATTTATACGTGAAAGGGAATTTAGGGTTAAGGTTCTTGCAGATATTTTCAAGCCCGGCCAGGGCCTGTTTTGTTTTCCCGGCCTCCGTTCTTACCAGGGCCTGGCCCCAACTGGCCGTATCATCGAAACAGAACAGCATCGGGCCGATGGCTGTATGCAGGGAACTGAAATGAAAGTCTTTGATCACGCCGATGATCTTTCCCTTCCTTCCCCACATAGTGAACGGCTTACCGATAGGATCCTTATACCCTATAATTTTCAACGCCGTTTCATTTACAATATAACCGACTGAATCGGTTGCAAAATCTTTTGAATAGTCCCTGCCTTGCACCATTTGCATCTGCATGGTCTTCATAAAATCATAACCAACAAAGGCATAGGAAAATTCAACTCCGGAGTTCGGGTCTTTTCCTTCCCATTGAATGCCCTGCGTTCCATTCTGAATTTCCGTGGGAATTTGCGACATCCTGGTCACCGCCTTGATCCCGGGCATCTGCAATACCTGGTTCTTGAACAAGGCATATTTTTTCCCCAACTCGCCTTCCAGCGGAATATACACCAGATTTTCGCGGTCGTAACCCAGGTTGATGGATTGTATATAATTCACCTGCCTGCCCACTACGATGGTACCGACGATCAGCATAATGGAAAGCATGAACTGGAAAACAACAAGCCCTTTCCTGAACCATAACACCCCGCTTGAAAATTTCAATGATCCTTTCAGCACGCGCACCGGATTAAAAGAAGACAGATACAAGGCAGGATAACTGCCGGAAATGAACGCTGTGATCAACAGCAGGCCCACAATAGCGAACCAGAAGAATGGCTTATCGGCAGGAAAAACGATCTGCTTGCCAGTGAGTGCATTGAACGGGGGCAATATCAGTGTAATGAATACAAGGGCAGCCAATGTGGCCATCACTACGATCAGCAAGGTTTCGCCGATGAATTGTTTTATCAGGGCCAGGCGAACAGCGCCCACCACTTTCCTTACGCCGATCTCCTTAGCCCGCTTTACAGACCTGGCCGTAGTAAGGTTCATGAAGTTGATACAGGCAATGAGCAATATGAACACGGCAACAATGCTGAAAAGCCGTACATATTGAATTCTTCCGCCTGCCAGCTCTCCGTTCTTGAAATTGGAATGCAGGTATATATCGCCGTAACGTTGAATGCCCAGCCTGATATAGGAATTTTTAGTTTGTTCATGATTGTATTTATCGAGAAAACGGACAATCTTCTTTTCAAAAGCAAGCGGATCGGTTCCTTTGCGCAGCATGATATAGGTCAGAGGCCCGTTGTTAGTCCAATCCCTGGCCCAACCGTTGTTTTCCAGGAAAGTCTGCCAGTTGATAATGAAATCGAATTGGGCGGAACTGTTTTTGGGCAGATCATCGAAAACCGCTGTTATCTTTAAATTCTTCCGGTTTTGATAAAGAATCGATTTGCCGATGGCTGCCTGGGGTGAACCAAAAAAATCCACGGCCATTTTTTTAGAGATGGCAATATCAGCGGGCGACTGCAGCGCCGTCATCGCATTGCCTTGCAGCAAAGGATAGCTGAACATCCTGAAAAAGTCCTGCCCCGCATAATTCCCGTTTTCCTTAACGATCTTGTTATTGGCTTCAAAAGTGCATAGTTCATTCCAGCCGTAATTGCAGGCAAGCTCTACTTCACTCAGCGTTCTCTTCATTTCATCTGCCATGATACCCGGCCCTCCATGAAATGCATTTATCTGGCCGTCGATATACTGCCTTTCAAACACGCTGTACAATTGGGCGCCGTTCTTGTGGAATGCATCAACAGAATATTCATCATTCACCCATAACATGATCAGCAGGCTGCAAGCCAGTCCCAGCGCCAGGCCGGCGATATTAATGAAGGAAAAGACTTTGTTCTTCCGAAGATTCCTGATGGCGGTGAGCAAATAATTCTTAATCATGACACATTTGATTTAAGATGTTTTCATTCAGCATTCAACATTCAATACTCATACTCAATATAATCTTGTTCACTCCGTTCTGAGCGACTTCACCGGGTTCATCAATCCTGCTTTAATGGCCTGAAAACTGATCGTGATCAGTGCGATCAGCAGCGCCGAGATGGTCGTTATGGCAAACACTTCCCAACCGATCGTTGTTCTGTAAGCAAAATCCTGCAGCCATTTGTTCATTACCCACCAGGCCAGCGGCGAAGCAATGAGTATGGATAGCGCAACAAGCTTCAAAAAATCTTTCGAAAGCAAAGCCACGATGCCCGTCACGCTGGCGCCAAGCACTTTGCGCACGCCGATCTCCTTGGTTCGCTGTTCCGCGCTAAAGGTGGCCAGCCCGAACAGGCCCAGGCAGGAGATCAAAATGGCGATGCCGGTGAAATAGGACACGATGGCGGCCAGCCGGTCTTCTGCTTCATAGTTCTTCTGGAAATCGGCATCGAGGAAGCTATATTCAAAAGGCTCGCCCGGATTGAGCTTATGCCAGCTTTCACGGATCGAGTTCAGCAGGGAAGAAATATCCTTTGCTTTTGCATGCACGATGAGATAATTGAAATCCGGCTGATTGTTCAGCTCAAATCCGAAAGGAGCTATGGCCACATGCAAGTCCTGGAAATGAAAATCCTTGACCACGCCGATAACAGTCCAGCTATAGGTTTTACCCCGCCAGTCGAAATTCACTTTTTTCCCGATGGCCTCCTGCGCCGACCTGAAGCCGACCTGCTTTACCGCTTCTTCATTGAGGATGATGCGCGACAGGCTGTCGGAAGGAAATTCTTTCGAGAACAATCTTCCGGCAACGGGCTTGATATCGAGCGTTTGCAGGAAA
>CAYYZJ010000520.1:0-5557 GCA_964475615.1 uncultured Flavitalea sp.
AAGAAATAAAGATAAATAAGACTATTGGGAAAAAGATAACCAAAGGCGGCCAGGCAACCGAAAACCGCGCCGGAAGCGCCCAGCGTGGCGCCGTTAACAGGGAAATTCGGATCGTTCAAATATTCCTGCTGTGCAGCAATCGGATATTGGCGAAGCTCTTCCATGATGGGCGTCATTTCTTTATATAGAATGGCCAAATGAAGCAGTCCCGCCCCGATTCCGCAAGCCATATAAAATATGAGGAAGCGCTTGGCCCCCCATACATTTTCCAGGATGCTCCCGAACATCCAGAGGGCGAACATATTGAAAAAGATATGATCCAGACCGCCATGCAGGAACAGGTAGGTAACCAGTTGATGCGGTTTGAAATATATAGAATGCACATCGTGCAGTGCAAATAAATTTTCCATATTTACCAGCCCGCTTCTGCCGATCGTATTTTGAGCGAGGAAGACCAATCCATTTATTATGATCAGGTTCTTGATGACCGGAGGGATCATCTGGAAACTGCCGGGCCTGAATTCTCTCATAAAATCCTGTTTGATTAAAGCTTGCAATTTACTATTTACCGCGGAACAGCATCTTAACAAAACCTTATTTTAAAACAAGCTGAACCACGTTTTCAATGTGATGGGTATGCGGAAACATATCGACCGGCTGAATGGCGGCGACCTGGTATTTTTCACCGAGCAGATTAAGATCCCTGGCCTGGGTAGCGGGATTGCAGCTTACATATACGATCTTTTTCGCTTCCATGTTCAGAATGCTGGAGATCAGCTTTTCGGTCATGCCTGCCCGTGGCGGATCGGTGATAATGACATCAGGACGACCGTGGCGGCGGAAAAAATCGTCATTGCATACATCGCTTACATCGCCGGCAACAAAAAGCGCATGACCGATGCCGTTCAGCTCAGCATTTTCCCTTGCGTCTTCAACGGCTTCTTCAATGGTTTCCACCCCAATGATCTTCTTTGCACTCCTGCTCACAAAGATGCCGATGCTGCCTGTGCCGCAATAGAGATCGTATACGGTTTCCGTTCCGCTGAGCTCGGCAAAATTGCGGGTAACGGTATACAAACGTTCGGCCTGTTCGGAATTGGTCTGAAAAAAAGATTTGGGCCCGATCTTGAAATAAAAATCGCCCAGCTTTTCCATCACATATCCATTGCCGTGATAGACCTGCGGCTGCAGGTCGTAGAGACTATCGTTCTGCTTGGTATTGATGGTATATAAAAGGGTGCTGAGCTCCGGAAAATGTTGCAGGATATGATCCAGGAGACGTTTTCTTTTTTCTTCGTCCTCATAGCCGAATACGATATTCAGCATGATCTCGCCGGTGCTGCAGATGCGAACCTGCATAGTGCGCAGCCAGCCTTGATGCAGCTTGATGTCATAGAACGGAACGCCGTGGTCGATACCCCATTGCCTGATGGCATGCCGGAGGCGGTTGGTCGGTTCGGCCTGGAGATGGCAGGTGTGGATGTCCACCACCTTGTCGAATATGCCCTTGGCATGAAAGCCGGCCACATCCTGCTCCGCAGACACCTGCGGATCATGCAGCTCGCCGGGCAGCAGGAAGCGTTTATTGGAAAAAGTATATTCCATTTTATTGCGGTAGCGGACAGTGCTTTTAGCGCCGATGATGGGCCGTACCGGAGGCAGCTTTACTTTACCTATCCGGCTCAGGTTATCCTCCACCTGCTTTTGTTTGTAAATGAGCTGCTTTTCATAAGGGAGCATCTGCCACTGGCAGCCGCCGCATACGCCGAAATGCTCGCAGAAAGGCTCCACCCGGTCGGCCGAATATCCATGAAAGGCGGTTACCGATCCTTCGGCCCAGTCTTTTTTATCTTTGGTCAGCCGCAGGTCAACCACATCGCCCGGTATGGCATTTTCCATGAATACCACTTTGCCTTCCACGCGGGCCAGCGAGCGGCCTTCTGCCGCATAATCGGTGACCAGCACTTTTTCCAGGATCGTATTTCTCTTTTTACGCACGCCGCAAAGGTAAGCTAAAGGCGGAACGCGGAAGGCCCGAAGGCATTGGCAATATGTATTGGCGTTCAGCGTTAAGCATTCAGCGTTCAGCGTAAATAACTAATTTAGCGCACCATAAGCAATTCGCAGTTATGAAAAAATTGGTCGTATCGTTGCTGGCATTGCTGATCCTGGCTCAGGCATGGGCGCAGACAGGATACAATATCAAACTCACTCTAAAACCCTATAAGAACAGCCAGGTTTACCTCGGTTATTATTACGGCAAGCTGAAAGCCGTTGCCGATTCCGTTGTGCTGGATGCCAACAGTACGGGCAGTTTTAAAGGAAAGGAAAAGCTGCCGGGCGGAATTTATTTTATCGTATCGCCTCAAAAGCAGATCCTGTTTGAACTGCTGATCGATAAGCAGCAGAACTTTTCCATCACTGCCGATTCGGCCACTCTCCCGGATGTGCATTTTACCGGCTCTGCCGATAATGAGCTGTTTCAGTCCTATACCAAATTCATGTCGGAACATGGCAAGGCTGTTGCCCAGAACCAGTCGGCACTGGCATCGGCCAAAACCAAAGCCGATTCCACCCGCATCATGGATAAGATCAGGCAGGAGAACCTGGAAATAAAAAAATACCGCGATGATACGGAGGCCAGGCATCCCGGCTCTTTGCTCAGCACCTTGCTCGCTGCACTTCGCGAGCCGACGGTTCCGCCGGCCGACAAGCAGCCCGGAGGAAAATACGATACGATGTTTGCCTACCGCTATTTCAAATCGCATTACTGGGACGGCATTTCGTTTACGGATGACCGTTTGATCCGCACGCCGATCTTCGAGCCGCGGCTCGATAAATATTTCAAAGACCTTGTTCCCCCGGAAGCCGATTCCATCAGCCGCGAGGCCGACAATATGCTTCTGCTGTCGCGCACCAATAAGGAGATGTTCAAATACCTGCTGATCTATTTTGTTCAGAAATACATCAATCCCGAATATATGGGACAGGATGCCGTGTTCGTGCATCTCTTCGAAAAATACATCAACACCGGGCAGGCCGATTTCTTCACCGAAAAATACCGCAAGTATGTGAACGACCGGGCCTATAGCCTCATGGCCAATCTCATCGGCCAGCCGGCGCCAAACCTGGAAATGACCGACACCTCGGGCAAGCCGCAGCAGTTATATGATGTGGACGCCCCTTTCATCATCATCTGCTTCTGGGATCCTACCTGCAGCCATTGCAAGGAAACCGTGCCCAAAGTGGATTCCATTTACCAGGCCAAATGGAAACAGGAAGGCGTACAGCTTTATGGCGTAATGGTGGACGGGGGAAAAGAAGAATGGCTGAAATTCATTCATGAGCACAATCTGAAAGATTGGATACACGTTTACCAAACGTCCTCGCAGCATGATGCTGAAGCGGCTTCCAACAAACCCGGCTACAGACAATTGTATGATGTATACCAAACGCCCATCCTATATTTGCTCGACAAGGACAAGCGCATCATCGCCAAAAAGCTCAGCTACCTGCAATTCGACGAGGTTATCGATCTCAAACGGAAGACGGCTAAATCCAATTGACATGCGAAACATTGTTTTTCTGCTTACTTTTTTTTCTGCGGGCATGGCCTCCGGCAGTTCGGCCCAAACCCTGTTCACCTATGGCAATGAATCGGTAAGCAAGGCGGAATTTTTAAAAGCTTATTCCAAGAACAACACGACTGCAAAACCTACCGAAAAATCCTATCGCGATTATCTCGAACTCTATATCCGGTATAAGCTGAAAGTAAAAGCTGCTTACGATCTCAGGCTGGATACGCTGCCCGGCCAGATCACCGAGCTGCAGAATTTCCGCAACCAGATCGTGGATCCTTACCTGAATGATGAGGCCAGCGTGGACAGACTGGTAAACGAAGCTTTTGCGCGAAGCCAGAAAGATATTCATCTTGCCCAGATCTTCATCGCCGTTCCCAAATCAGCCACACCGGCCGATACATTGAAATTTTACAATAAGGCCATGGCTGCATATACCGCCCTGAAAAAGGACAAGGATTTCGGAAAAGCGGCGGCCGGATTTTCCGACGATCCTTTTGCGAAAACCAATTTCGGCGATCTTGGCTATATCACCGTATTTACTCTGCCTTATGAGCTCGAAACGCTGGCCTATTCTCTAAAGCCCGGAGAGGTTTCCAACCTGTACCGCAGCAAGAGCGGCTATCATATCTTCAAAAATATCGGCGAAAGAAAAGGGATCGGCAGGATCAGGGCAGCCCAGATCATGCTGATATTTCCGCGTAATGCTTCGGATGCCCAGAAGCAGGACGTGAAACAGCGCGCCGATTCCATTTACGATGCCCTGATGAAAGGATCCGACTTTGCAGACCTGGCCAGGCAGTTCAGCGGAGATAATCTTTCCTACCAGCTCGGCGGCGAAATGCCCGAGTTCGGTGTGGGGAGATATGAAAAGGATTTCGAGACAGCCGCTTTTTCGCTTACCCATGATGGTGAGATCAGCAGGCCCGTTGCCAGCAGCTTCGGTTATCATATCATCAAACGCCTGGCCAGAAAACCGGTTTCTACCGTAAAGAATACGGAAACGATGAATGCATTGAGACAGCAGGTGATCAGCGATCCCCGCATCGAAGCGGCAAAAAAAGAAATGCTGCAGAAGATCATCCGCATCACCCATCTTAAAAAGAATCCCGTCAATGAAAACGAACTATGGGCCTATACCGACAGCAGCCTGCAGAATAAAACGCTGCCCCGGTTCGCAGACCTCGATGCCAAGACCACATTGTTTTCTTTCGACAATAAAACCATCAACGTAAAAGACTGGGTCGATTACCGCCGGTCGGCCAGGAACAATTCCGGGCCGGATACCAAAACGCATCGCGACTGGCTCGAACAACTCGAGCGTGCGCTTGCCTTCGATTACTACCGCAATCACCTCGAAAACTACAATGCCGATTTTGCTTACCAGCTCAATGAATTCAAGGAAGGGAATTTATTGTTCGATATCATGCAGCGCAAGATCTGGGACAAGGCCGCTGCCGACAGCGCCGGACTGCAGCATTATTATGATGTTCATCAAAACGATTACTGGTGGCAGCCCGGGGCCGATGCCATTATTTTTTCCTGCAGCAGTGAAAAAGCGGCAGAAGATATAAAGCACCACTTGCAAAACAGGATCGGCGATTGGAAAAGAGCGGTAGACAGCTCGAGGGGACTGGTGCAGGCCGATTCAGGAAGGTTTGAGCTGGCCCAGCTTCCGGTAAAAGGAATGGAATCGCTGCATGCAGGACAGTTCACTCCTTCGTCCAAAAACGCAGGCGATAACAGCGTTGTCATTGCCTATGTGCTGAACGTATATTCCGAACGCTCGCCGCGAAGCTATAAAGATGCCCGAGGCTTTGTGGTCAACGACTATCAGAATTTCCTGGAAGACCAATGGATAGCGGAGCTGAAGCAGAAATATCCGGTAAAGGTAAATGAAGCGGTGATGAAAAGCCTTCCGTTATAATTATTAATAACTTGAGTGTTGAGTGTTGAATATTGAGTGTTGAGTGTTTTAA
>CAYYZJ010000521.1:0-6044 GCA_964475615.1 uncultured Flavitalea sp.
CATTTCCACATTTTCACATTTCCACATTCAATTACAATCACACTGCCATTCCACATCAAGCTCGATGCAGGTGATCACTACAAGCCCGCGGCCGGAAGGAGCAAACACGATGCGCAGGTGCTGTCCTTCGCGCGTATATCCTTCCAGCGCATATTTGGGATCGGGATGGGAGTAAGGCTCGCTTTTGCGGTAATTGATCTCGCCTTTTTCCAGTATTTCCCTTACTTCGGTCTCTGTGATATGCCTGCAGCCCATCCGGCATCGCGCATGGCGGGTATAGATCAGGTGGCCGGCATGCCTGTTAATCGGATCGCCGGCAATGGGCTGATTGCACTGCACAAAAAGCAGCAAGGGCAGGCATAACTTTCCTAAAATATGTTTCAAGATTTTATATACCAAGCTATTGTTTTCATCAAATATACATTCGCACATTAGCAATCCGCACATTAGCCATTTGCATTATCTTTGCAGCCGCTATGTCAGCATCCAGAACAGTCGCTTTTCATACGCTCGGCTGCAAGCTCAATTATTCCGAGACCTCCACGCTTTCGCGTTTGCTGGAAGCCGAAGGGTTTGTGCGGAAAGAGTTTGAAGACCGCGCCGATGTATATGTGATCAATACCTGTTCGGTGACGGAAAATGCGGATAAGGAATGCCGTCAGTTGGTGAGGCGCATCCAGCGCAGGTCGCCGGAAAGCATGGTGGTGATCACGGGATGTTATGCCCAGTTGAAGCCGCAGGAGATTGCCGGCATTCCGGGTGTTGACCTCGTGCTGGGAGCAGCCGAAAAATTCAATATCGCCCGACATCTGCGCGAGCTCACCAAAAACGATTCGGCCAAGATCTGCAGTTGCGATATCGAAGAGCTGGAAAGTTTCCATTCCTCTTTCTCCATACACGACCGCACCCGCACCTTCCTGAAAGTGCAGGACGGTTGCGATTATCAATGCGCTTTCTGCACCATCCCCATGGCCCGTGGTAAAAGCCGCAGCGATACCATCGCCAATGTAGTGAACAATGCCAGGGAGCTGGCAACGCAGGGCGTAAAAGAGATCGTGCTCACCGGAGTTAACCTCGGCGATTTCGGCATCAATACCAATTCTTCACCGGAAGAAGGCCGGAGGAGAAAAGAAAATTTTTACCAGCTCATCCGGGAATTGGATGATGTGGAAGGCATTCAGCGTTACCGCATCTCCTCCATTGAACCGAACCTGCTGAGCAACGAGATCATCGAATTTGTAGCCAACAGCAAAAAAATCATGCCGCATTTCCATATTCCCCTGCAGAGCGGGAGCAACCGCATACTGGGCCTCATGCGAAGAAGGTATAAAAGGGAATGGTATGAAGGCCGCGTCAATCTCATCAAAACACTGATGCCGCATTGCGCCATCGGGGCCGATGTGATCGTTGGATTCCCCGGCGAGCAGGAGGAAGATTTCAAAGCAACCTTCGATTTCCTGCATGTACTCGATGTTTCCTATCTGCATGTATTCACCTATTCCGAGCGCGACAATACGAAAGCATTAGACATTAAGCCAATTGTTCCGGTGCATATCCGCCATGAGCGCAACAGGGCCTTGCGCAATCTCTCTTATATGAAGATGCAGTATTTCACAGCCAGGCATACCGGCGAGACCAGAAAAGTATTGTTCGAAGGCCAGGCCAAGAACGGCATGATGGAAGGCTATACCGATAATTACATTAAGGTTACCACGCCTTTCCGCCGGGAATGGGTGAATGAAGTGGTCGATTGGACACTATGACTGCAAAGCGCTCATCCAGGCCGGCTTTTGCTTCAGTACTTTTTTATAGACAGGGCAAGATTCGATATGCGCGCCGGGCAGGTATCCCGTGCTCACGAGGAATTCATTGACGATCTCACCACCGGTGAAGCGGAAATTTTCTTTGAACAGTTTCACCCATTCCGCTTTTGATTTCGGATGATGCTTGTCGAGCCAGTTCTTGAAAGAACCGTATTCCTGCTGAATGGCCTGAATGCGCCTGGCATTTTCGATGGTGGCTTCAATTTTCAGCCGGTTCCGGATGATGCCGGCATCGTTCAGCAGGCGGTCTACCTGCTTTTGCTTGTACCGGGCCACTTTGGCGATATCGAAATTGTCGAAGGCTTTAAAGAAATTATCTTTTTTGTTCAGGATGGTCGTCCAGGAAAGCCCGGCCTGATTGATCTCCAGGATCAGGCGGGCAAAGAGTTCGTTATCGTGGGGAATGGGGAATCCGTATTCGTGATCGTGATAATGCACATGCACATTATCCTTATCCATGTTCCAGACGACTTCGCAATAGCTCATGGTCTTGGGTGTTTAAGCGGTTATTGTAAAACACCATAAAGGTAATTTGGTTCGGGAAAAAAGAGCGCATGAAAAAAATTTTGCAGAAGTATTTTTGCCCTTATCTTTGCACTCCCAATTCTGGGAGCATAGCTCAGCTGGTTCAGAGCATCTGCCTTACAAGCAGAGGGTCCGCGGTTCGATCCCGTGTGCTCCCACCAAAGCCCCGGTCATTCGGGGTTTTTTCATAAATTTTGATTGCTTTTTGACTCTGTAGCTCAGTTGGTAGAGCAGCTGACTCTTAATCAGCGGGTCTAGGGTTCGAGTCCCTACAGGGTCACCAAATGAGATTTCGAGCCATCCGTTTTAGGGTGGCTTTTTTCATTTCCTTCTAAAAGCTTATCAGTTGTTGTATGCGCGGCATCGCCCGCCAAGGCAACACGTCCTTTTGCCCGCCACGACATATGAATTTGACACACTTCATCAAAATATAAATTGTCCGAGACAAGAATATATTCTCAACCTCAGTTCGCTAATCAACTTTTGTTCCGGCCTCAACGTTCAATGTTCGGTTTTAGTTCTTAACTTCAGCATCAGTAATGCTGTTTGGATCCGGTTGTCGGCTGACGTTTTTCAATTTTATTAATGAATTTGAATTATCATAAATCTTCATACGATGAGCGATATGCAAAAAATCAGGACAGCCATTGAGCGCACAAAAAAGGCGCTCACGCTGAAACCTGCTCTTGGCCGGTCAACGGGCATTTCAAAAGTGCGTATAACGAACCGGCTTACCTGTGATATCCAGGAGGATAAATGGAAATTTAATGCCGATATGCCGGAAGCTGCAGGCGGCAATGCTTCGGCGCCTACACCAGGTGTGTATGGACGTGCCGCTCTTGGTTCCTGTCTTGCGATTGGCTACATGATGAAAGCGGCTGAATTGGAAATACCGGTTCAGGCTCTTGAAGTGGAGGTGGAAGCTGATTTTGATGACGGCGCATTATTTGGAACAGCAGATAAAAATATTCCTCCGGGTTATCTTGAAATTCGCTACACGGTGAATATTGTAAGCGATGCCTCCGAAGAAAAAATCATGCAGATACTTAATGATGGTGATGGACATAGCCCCTACCTCGATATTTTTACCCGCGCTCAAAAATGCATTAGAAAAGTAAATATTATGTCGACTAAAACCCCTGCCTGATGGATGCCTCATTACAAAAGCGTGTACAACGCTATGGATGGGATAAAGCTGCTGCTTACTATGAAAGCTCATGGCAGCAGCAATTAAAACCTGCACACGACAAACTGTTTGAGCTTGCAAAAATAAATGCAGGCGAAAAAATAATTGATGTGGCTTGTGGCACAGGGTTAATAAGTTTTCGTGCCTTGCAGGCAACGGACAAAAACGGTTTTGTGCTGGGCACAGATATATCAGATAAAATGATTGAGGTTTCAGCTAAAATCGCGGCAGAAAATAATTTTACGAACACCAGATTTGAAAGAATGGATGCAGAAGAACTAAAGCTGCCCGATAGTGAATTCGATGTGGCGCTTTGTGCATTGGGTTTGATGTATGCTCCCTACCCTGTTAATGCATTGAAAGAAATGCATCGTGTGTTAAAGCCTGGTGGACGATGCGTTGCAGCCGTATGGGGAAAAAGAAAGAACTGCGGATGGGCAGATCTTTTTGAGATCGTTGATAAAAGAGTTGCCTCCGAGGTATGCCCGATGTTCTTCAATTTGGGCAATGAAGATATGCTGGAAAAAAGTTTTGAAACCGCAAGTTTTTCAAATATCCGGACAGAGAGAATAAACACTTTTTTACATTATAGTTCCGCAGACGAAGCTTGTGCAGCCGCCTTTGAAGGAGGCCCGGTTGCATTAGCTTATTTCAAGTTTGCGCATGATGTACAAAAAGAAGCCTGCGAAGAATATTTAGCTTCAATTGAACAATATAAAACCGGCAATTCCTATGATGTGCCTGGTGAGTTTGTTATTGGCCTGGGAATTAAATAACAATACCAAGGGTAAGGAGAAAAACGGATTGATTTCAGCGATTAAATTATCCAATGCACGATCCGGTTCTTTTTTGAAAGCCTGCGAAAACATAAAACAGGTTTGATCAGGAAACCGGCACTTTCAAAAGCGGTTGCAAAAAAGGTTGCTTATGTTTTGGAAAATGGATGAACAGCGTTCCGTTTACCCAATTCGCCGCTGCAGCATTCACTTCGGCATCCGATGGCAATGCAAACGCTCTTTTCAATTGATGCAGCTCGTACTCACAATGATCGTTTGTACGGATGATCTTATCGATATGGCTGGTGTCTTTCGTGGAACTGATGATCAGCATATTTTTCTCTATGCTGACATCAATATCCCTTTTGCTCAATCCGGGCGTATCCATTGACAGGATGTACTCATTTTCTTTTTCTTCCAGTTGTATACAGGTGTCTTGCTGATAGAAACGGGACGTATTTCCTGTTCCCGGTTTTTTGTCCCTATACTGTAAATTTGTATTCATATCATAGTTAATTTTTACCGTTTATGTGCATAGTGTCCGCCATCGCCTATTTTAGCGGTAGCCAGAATTCTTTTCCGTCCCGGTTGCCTTCGATCCTTTTTATCAACGATCCCAATACCTGCCGGTTCCAGCCCTCGAACCGCCCGCGCTGTACAACCAGCTTGTTATCGAGCTGATGCTGCAGGTAGTAATGAAATGTAAAATGAGAACCCGTATCACGCCATCCTGTTATCTGGCCGAAACGGAGATCATTGAAGACAAGCGTATCATGCCAGTATTCAACCGTATAATATCCTTTGGAGAACCGTTTTAATTGCTGCAAATCCTGGTGATCGCGAACCGGCTCTAACAATACCTCTTTCCGCGGAAAATAATGGAAGCTGACCGGCCGGTCATCATCGAATACAGAACGATAGCCGATATAAAATCCCGGGCCGGTTTTAACCACAATATACCATAGCCAGTTGTTGAACGCCGTAGGACAAGTAAAATAGTTTTCATAGCCAATGTGCTGAGCCTGCAAACTGCCTTTTACATAACTATCCATTTTAACCTTGTTATGTATGCAGTAAAAAAAATATAGTGAGCTCATGGCCAGGCCGAACCTGGCCCAGGCTGTTCTTTTGCGGTTATGACGTTTTAAAATAAGCAGGGCAAGAAATGCTATGCCAACCCAAACGGAGAAAAAAGGATCGGCAACAAAGATGGTATTGAATGAGATACGGGCATGACTGAAAGGTTCAAACCAGCCGATGCCATAGGCATTGAAAGCATCCAGGAAAATATGGGTAAAGACCTGCACCCCAAAGAACAATACCCAGGCCCTGAGGGGAATGCTATGCGGCCTCAGCCATCGTTCAGCCGATAAGGCAAGCAATACCGTTACCAGTATGGCAAATAAAAAAGAATGGGTAAAGCCGCGATGGGCCAATAAATTTCCGGCAGGGCTCATCCATAAGCCGGCAATAAAATCGATATCGGGAACGCTTTGGGCAATTGCTCCGAGGAGCATGGCCTTTTTCCCGATCTTTTTACCAAGGAATAATTCCCCGATACAGGAGCCAAGGGCTATATGTGTAATACTGTCCACAATAATTAAAAACAAAAGGTAAATGTAAAGCATGTATTGCACTGCCGATCCGCATGCTCCATGATCGAAGCTGAGCGGAATAGAAAGCCCCGCTATTACATAGCAGGGCTTTATGCACTGCAGCCTTATTTAACAGTGA
>CAYYZJ010000522.1:0-1897 GCA_964475615.1 uncultured Flavitalea sp.
ATGCGCAATGGCCAATCGCAGGTTGGCGGCATGCCCGGGCCATTTTTCCAGACATTTAACAACATGCGGGCATCCGTAATAAGCGCCGCGGCAATCGTATCCGCTTGCCGGGGTGATGATGCCTTCATCCAAGCCAACCAAAGCGCCCAGCGGTTTATAAGTTGAACCGGGAGGATATTGTCCTTTGATAGCGCGGTTCAGCATGGGACTGCTCACATCCAGGAAAAGCCTGTTGAAATTTTTCTGCTTGTCCGACCCGGTAAGCATATTGGGATCGAAATCGGGACCTGATGCCATTGCGAGTATTCCTCCTGTTTTTGGCTCGATGGCCACTACTGCGCCGACTTTGTTCGACAGCAGCTTTTCCGCCAGTTGCTGCAGTTCGATGTCCAGATAGGTTCTCAGATTTCTTCCTGCTACGGCAGGCGTATCGTTGACCCCGTTCTCATAATGGCCTACCAGCCGGTTCTTGTTGTCTTTGATCCAGAACTCGATCCCTCTTCTGCCCATCAATGCCGATTCGTAATATTGTTCCAATCCGTTGCGGCCGACATAATCGCCCAACTGGTATCCGTAATTATATTTTTTGATGATGTTTGAATCCACTTCACCCACATATCCCATGATATGCGAAGCGGCATTGAACGGATATACACGGATCGGTCTTTCCTGCAGGTTAAAGCCGGGAAAGCGCCAGATGTTTTCTTCCAGCTTGGCATAGATATCGGGAGGAAGCAGGTCTTCGAAAATCGTGGGACGAAAAGGCCCGTTCTTAAACCGCGCATCAAGCAGGCGTTGCCTGAACTCGGAAGTATCGATGCCCAGCAGTTCACAGAAATAAGCGGTATCGATATTCTTTACCTGCGAAGGCGTTACCATCAGGTCGTACATGATGGTATTGTTGAGGATGGCTTTTCCATGCCTGTCGTAAATAATACCGCGGGTAGGATAGATGCGTTTCGGAAACAGCGCATTTTCCTGCGCCATCTTTTTATACTTGGAAGAAAATATCTGCAGGTTGAACAATTGCGCAAAAATGATGAGAAACATTCCTCCGAAAATGAGGCGGATA
Source organism: uncultured Flavitalea sp. (assembly GCA_964475615.1). GTDB lineage: Bacteria > Bacteroidota > Bacteroidia > Chitinophagales > Chitinophagaceae > Puia. The sequence continues at coordinate 1,073 of CAYYZJ010000522.1, forward strand.
ATATTGCTGCGGGATTGATTGAATACTGGCATTTCCGGATATGCGATTTAGTCGGGGTCGTTGCAAACTTTTGCGCGATAAAGATATTAAATCAATGGGCAATTAGCAATGGGCAATTGACAAAGAAATTATAAACTGAATTTGCCCATTGCTTATTGCCTATTGCTTATTGCCTATTGCCCATTTCCTCCTACGCCGTGTTCGTTCTGAATTTTTCCTTGCGGAAGAACAATAATTCGGTAAGCAGGATAAGCAATACGCTGATGGCGGTGGTTGCCGTTACCTTACCTACAAAATACCAGAACGATCCGAAGTTCATCCATTCCAGAAAGACCAGGTAGAAGTGATGAAAAAAAGTCAGCACCAGTATATAGGTTGCATAAGGAGCCCAACCCATGCTGGTAATGGAAGGGGATGAATAGTTTTTATCGGCGCCTTCCTGCGAAATCAGCACATTGATCACGAACGGCCGCAGGTAAGCGATCAGCGTGCAGGCTGCAGCATGCAGTCCGGGCGTATTGGTGAAATAATCCAGGCAAAGCCCGTACAGGAACCCGATGCTGGTGAGCCAGAACCGCGATATGCCGAACGGCAGCCAGAGAATAAAAAGAAAATACAGGTAAGGAACTATAAAGCGGTGCAGCGGCGGTATCTTGAAAAGAATGAACACCTGCACGAGGATGAATAAGACAAAACGAATAATATTTTTCAGCAATTCGCTCATTGGAATTTTTTTCTGGTGGAATCCTCCAGCCTTTTTTGCTCCTCGTATTGCATATTCGCGATCACATATACATATTCCACGCTGAAGAAATTGGTGGCTGT
>CAYYZJ010000523.1:0-9234 GCA_964475615.1 uncultured Flavitalea sp.
CCGCCTGCATTTTTCGTTTTTGTATCATTTCATGGGCCAGGTAATAAGGCATCTTCAGCATTTTGCTGCAATGCGCCAGGCTGAATGTCGCCGGATTCCGCAGCAGTGTTTTCAACGAGGCCGCAGCCTTGACGCGGCGGAAATACAGATGCACATAGCGATGCAGGCGCTTGTAAAATTCAGGCGGATAGGTATTCCTGAACATGATGGCCAGGTCGTCGGAATCCGTCCAGTTGGATTTTTGTTTCAGGTCTGCTTTTACCCGTTCATAAAAAACAGTTCCCGGCAAAGGATAGGAAACCGAAATGCCGATCTCTTCGGGAAGCAGTGAACGGATCATGTTCACGGTTTGCCGAATATCTTCCAGCGTTTCGCCGGGATAGCCGAACTGGATGAAGAAGGAAGGCCTGATGCCGTTTTTCTTCAGCAGCTTCGTGGCCGTCCCGATCTGCCCGATGGTAATGCCCTTGTCCATGGCATCGAGTATTTTCTGCGATCCGCTTTCTGCGCCCATCCATACATCGCTGCAGCCGGCCCGCGCCAGCGCACGGATATAATTTTCCTGCAGCATGAGGTCGGCGCGTGCCTGTATTTTAAACCGGATGGAAATGTTTTCTTTTTCCAGCAGTCCGGCAAATTCGTTTACCCATCCGGGTTTGAGCCCGAAAATATCGTCGCAGAACCAGATATGGTCAACCTGGAATTTTTCTTTGAGCAGCTTAAGCTCTTTAACCACATGCTCAGGCGACCGCGAATTATACCTATTGCCATAGATGGGCTTCGCACACCAGTTGCATTTGAACGGACAGCCTCTTGTGGTGCCCATGTTCATGGAAAAATAACCGGCATGCTGCAGCCATGACCGGCGGTAAGGTTCGATATTCACCAAATCCCAGGCAGGAAGCGGAAGCATATCCAGCTCCCTCATCACCGGCCTTCGCGGCGTTTGAATAAAAGCATCCTGCCGCCGGAAGGCAATTCCCCTGATGGAATCGAAATCCGTTGTTCCGGAATTGATGGCTTCGATCAGTTCAAGCAGGGTCAGCTCGGCTTCTCCCAGCAGAATAAAATCGGCGCCATGCTGAAGATATTCCGCATAGTGATCGGTCGAATCGGAGCTCGACACGATTACCCGGCATCCTTTTTCCTTTCCCAGCCTGATCATTTCAAATGCAGCCTCCCGCATATTGGTGAGGCACATTTTGGTGAGATAGTTGAACCCGTCGTCATAGATCACCAGGAAATCGGGCCGCAGCTTTTCAACCGGATCGGTTATTTCAGCAGGACTAGCGGCGAACATGGTATCGAAAAGCGAAACATGGTATCCTTTTTCGCGCATCAGGGCCGCGGCATAGAGCGTGCCCAACGGCGCATAGGGTTGACCGATAGTCCACTGCTTTGGATCGAAGCGCAGAAAATAGGAATGGGTGAACAGTATGTTTTTCATCGTCGGGTCAGCATTTAATCAAAAGGTTGATTCCGTATACAGATCCAGGGAAAGGGATTCCTGCCCAGCTTGTTCCTGATGGAATTGGGGTTGCTCATCATGCGATGATGATAAGGGCTGATTTCGGTTATACTATGATGATAGTAGCGGCCGGCCATTTCCGGCATGCCGAGTTGCTCATAATAGGCCACCATCCTTCTCCTGGCAACTGCCATCTCCCCCGGTCTATAAAAAGCCGAATCGAGGATGTGCAGCTCTCCTTCCGGAAAAAGCAGCGGCAGGGCCAGGCCGATCACTTTTCCCAGGTCGGGGAAATGCTGAATGCAGGCAGCCATCACGATCACATCGAACTTCAGGTCATTGAGCAGCCCGTCGAAAATATCTCCGCAGATGAACTTGAGCTTGGAATTGCTGCTGAACACCCTGGCTGCCTGCAGCAGCTCGCTCAGGGCAGTGTCCATGCCGATGACCCGGCTGCCCGGTATGCGCGACAGCTCATGGCAAAGCCAGCCGTTCCCGCATTTGAGGTCGAGGATATTCAGTATCTGCTTTTTCGTTTCAAGGTGACGGATCAGGTTCCTGCACGACCGCTTCCGCAACAGCCATTCATCAAAATGAGGATGATCCCTGCCCACTTCCGGCAACCGGAGCAGTTCATCATCCGTATATATCCTTTGCTCTTTGTGGCGCAGCAATGTATTTTGCTCTTCAAATTCGGTTTCAACATTCCTGTGTGCAGGAATGTATAAATTGTTCATCATGCATTTCCCGGTCAGGTCTACCTGTTCACTAAACGAAATAAATGGCGGAGGGGTTGCTTTTGCAGATTAGTGTAGTCATCCCCACCTGCAACCGCAAGGCAAGGCTGCTTTCCCTGCTGGGCAACCTGAACCATTCGGGCCTGCTTCCACTGGAAGTGATCGTTGTGGATTCGGGCGAAGACCGGCTTTTGCCTGCCGACCTTTCCCTTTTCGAAAACCTGAAGATCATTTACCTCGATGCGGCAAAATCGGTTTGCCTGCAGCGCAATACCGGCATCAGGCTGGCCAAAGCGCCCTGGGTTTTTCTTTGCGACGATGATATAGAAGTGCCTTCCCATTACCTGCAGGCATTGTCGGAACACATCATCGCCCACCCGGAAGCAGGCGCTGTTTCGGGACTGGTATTGCAGCAGGAAAACGGCGAGTGGCGGTCGCAATACCCGCTCCGCTCGGTGCGGGAGCTGGTCTGGAAATATATTTTCCGGTTGGGCATCTGGGGCGAGATCGCCTGCAGCGACGGCAATATCCTGGTCAGAAAAATAAAAGCGCATTACCGGCAGAAAGGCAATCATATTTCCGGGGCCGGGTGGCCCGTGATCACGGATTTTTCCGGTCAGTATTTTACGAGCCCGGTATACGGACTGGGCGCCTCGCTGGTAAAAAAAGAATGGCTGCTGCAATCGCCTTACGACGAAACGCTCGACAGGCACGGCATCGGCGATAATTACGGAACGGCCATGGGCTTCCCTGCAGAAGGCATACATATATTGAACCGGGCCTGGGTATATCATCACCAGGAAAAGGCCAACCGCCTGCAGCGGCCCCTGCAATACCTGCGGCGGGTGCTGGCGCTCGATTATTTCAGGAAGAGAAAGCCGCGGCTGAGGCATATCAAAAAAAGACGCCTGCTCTGGTCGCTTACCGGGAACCTGCTGGCTTTTATTGCAGGAAGAGAGGGCATGATGATCTGGCCTGCTTTCAAATCGATCTGGATGATCGGCCTCGGGCTCAATCCTTATTCAAGGGCTGTTAAAAAATCAACTCCTAACAGCCATGACTAACCGATTAATTGGTTGCACGGCCTTTTTAATATGGTGTCTGTTATCGGCATATACCATGGCCCGTCATGAGCCCTGGGGAGATGAATTCCATAGCTGGAATATCGTCAAGGGAAGCTCAGGTTATCGGGAGATGATTGCCAATACGAGATATGAAGGCCATCCTCCCGGCTGGTACACGTTGCTTTGGCCGGTATCAAAGCTTACCCATAGCGTGGCGGCCATACAGGTTACCCAATGGATCATATCCGCCGCCATCGTATTCATGATCCTGTTTGCATCGCCGTTCCCGCTTTCCACCAGAATACTCCTGCCTTTCGGTTATTATTTTTTATTCGAATATGCAATCCTGAGCAGGAATTATGCACCGGGTGTGCTGCTGGCTTTATGCATCTGCCTGATTATGCATAAGCATTTCCGGTATCATGCCCTTGTATATTATCTGCTGCTTTTTCTACTTTCAAATATTCATTTGCTGGCCTTGCTGCTGGCCATTAGTTTACATGGATATTTTCTGTTATTAAATATCGGACAAAAGAAAAAAACAGGAACAGTCATTGCGCATATCATTTTCGGCGGGCTTGTGATGCTGCCTGCGGCTTATTTCATCTTTCCTCCATCCGACAGCCAGTTAAACCTTCATTTCTGGATGAGCAAATGGACAAGTCAGCAGTTCATCACTTTCGGTCAGGCGCCGCTGCGCTGTTTCATTCCGCTGCCTTCCTGGTGGAATTATCATTTCTGGAACACGGAATTCCTGCTGGATGCCAAAGAAAAATACGGCTTGCTGAAACTGATCAATCCGCTGATCGTGCTGACGCTGCTGCTGGCCTCATTTTTTATTTTAATACCAGATAAAAAAAGCCTGGCCCTTTTCGGCGTCAACCTGCTGTTAAGCTTTATCGTTGCCGTTGTTTTCTTTCCGATGGGCTGCGCCAGGTATGCGGGATTCATTTACATCGGATTTATTACAGCCTGGTGGCTGTATTGCGATGAAACGCCTGTAGATAATATTAGAAGAAACCTGGTGAATGTATTGCTGACCGTGCAGGTCATAGCCGGCCTGTTTGCCGTTGCCAGGGACATCAGGCTCCCTTTCTCAAATGCTTACCACTCGGATGAATTGTTAAAAGAGGTTCCAAAAGATAAAAGCACAGTGACCGATTACTGGACATTGAATGCGCTCTCTGCTTTTACCGACCGGTCTTATTATTGCATAGACCTGCAGGAAAAAAGATCGTTTCTTTTGTGGAACAGCGATATGGCGAAAAAGATCGGCAACCCATTGCGATATACCGATGGCCTGCATGCGTTTTTTCAGCAGCAGGGAATAAACACAGCCTGCCTGATCTCGATCCATCCGTCGGAAGAATTATTTCAGACCGATTCATTGCTGTCGCGATCGTTCCGGTTCACCCTGCTCGATAAAAGAGAAGGCGCTATTGAAAAAGGAGGAAACCTGTATTTGTATGAAGTGATCACAAGATAACAAGCAACTCCCGCTTTCTTTATTACGTTATCGTTCAAAAGAAATCCATCGAATGAATATTCCTGCCAGGCCCTGGACTGAAAAGCATTTGCCGAAGCGGATACTGGCCATCCGCCTGCAGGCCATGGGCGATCTGGTGATCACGCTGCCTTATCTCCAGGCTTTGCGGAAATCCATGCCGCCATCAGTGCAGATAGACCTGCTCACACGCAGGGAAGTGGATCCCATTCCCCGCAATATCCATCTCTTCAACAATATATTTTCCATCGGCGGCGGAAGGAACCATAAAAAAATTTTATTGTACAGTTGGCTATTGCTGCCAGTGTTATTGCTCAGGCGATACGATGTGGTGATCGACCTGCAGAACAATATCGTCAGCGAAATAATCAGAAAAGCGCTTATTCCGAAAGCCTGGTCTGTGTTCGACCGCTTCTCTCCCATTGCTGCGGGCGAAAGCACAAGGCTTACCATCGAAGCCATCGGATTGGGAACTATTCAGCCCGACAATCAATTCAAATTACTGGATGAAAGCAAAGCGATCGGCATGCTTAAAAGAAACGGCTGGAACGGATCGGATGAGCTGGTTGTATTGAACCCAGCCGGATTCTTTCAAACAAGGAACTGGGATATTCAGCACTATGCCCGGTTTGCCCGCTTATGGCTCGAACGCTTTCCCGGCGCCCGTTTTCTTGTCCTGGGCACTTCGCTTATTGAAACAAAGGCCATGATATTGAAAAAAGAGCTGGGCGACCGGCTGATCAATCTCGTTAACCAGACCAGTCCGCTGGATGCATTTGCCATCCTGCAGCATGCCAGGCTAGTGTTGTCGGAAGATTCGGGACTGATGCACATGGCCTGGGTTTCAGGCATTCCTACCCTGGTATTGTTCGGCGGCACGCGCAGCGCCAGGTCGAGGCCGCTTGGCGAACACAGCTTCTTTCTCGATTCCTCCGATCTTCCCTGCGGCAATTGCATGGAGGCCGTTTGCCGGTTCGGCGACGTGCATTGCCTGAGCAGGTATTCGCCCGAGCTGGTATTCGATCATGCCTGCGCGCTCATATCCAAAATAACTTCCGGTCAAACGGCCTGATAGGGCAGTCCTTTATTTTTTTTGTAGAGATAATGAAGGAAGTGAACGAGGAACAAATGTTCAACTGGCCCCGTCAGTTTTTGCTCTTCCAGTAATTCGCCCCAAAGCAGCAGATGGCTTCCCAGGTTCATGGTGCGGATGATGTTGATCTCTTTATAGCTTTCCGCCCATACAGGAACATAACATTGAAAATGCCTGCTGGGCAACCAATCGAAAGGCAGTGAATCAGGAGCCGGCGGGCGACTGGTATGATAAGCGCCCAACTGGTAAATGATATCCTTATATCCATAAGGCACTTCGCATACCAGCAGCTTTCCTGTTGCCATGATCCTGGGAAGCGCTGCATTGGAATGCCTGAGCCCGAATACATATCGCCTGCATGAAGCAATATCGCCCAGCAGATCCATGGGAAAAATAGTATAATAATCATCCTGCCTGAAAGACACCAGCCTAATCCGCCGCGGATAGCTGTACGCTGAAACAAAAGATTTGAACCGGCTGAATGTTAATCCATCCCTGCGGTAATATCTGAAAAATATCAGCCAGCTCCTGATAAAACGGAGATGATAAATATGACTGTCGGCGAGCTTCAATAACAACAATGTTCCGTCTGCTTCTTCGATGCAGTTGAAAAAAGCAAGATCGAGTACGGCTTCAGGATTTGTTTTAATATCGCCATAATACATCCGGCAGAATCCTTTATGTGGAGCGAACCCGGATTTGCCGATCCATATCCCGAACACAATGGGTTCAATGCAAAGCAGCCAGTGATTGGCGGACACATCGATGATGGTTCCATCGAGCTGCAGCCATGCTTTCTCCTGCACCTCTCCAGGCATCCTTATTTTGGAGTACTCGCTGAACCGGGTATCACCCATCAGCCATTTCCTGATCAGCTTTTTCATTCCGCTTCAACTGTATTAATATAAAATCATTTGCTTCCAGCGATTCATGGCCGCAATAATCGAAATAGGGAGCGGCGGCTTTCTTTATGGCTTTCCAGGTATGCACAAAAACCGTTTGCCTGCTGTCTTTATAAGGAATATGCATCACGAAAGTGCGGCGCAACAAAAAAGAGCGTATGGCATTGCGCCGGTGCCATTTCAATCTTTTTTTAAAATCGAGCCCAAGCACAATGAGAATGAAATGCCCGCCCGGCTGTATCACGCGGGCAAGATTGCTGAACAGCCTGTCCAGGTCGGGGATATAATTGATCACGCCGAAATTGGAAAGGATGGCATCCACTTTTTCTGTAAAAGGAGGTTCTTCATTCCACCTGGTAAAATCCGTTCTCGAAGATTCGATAAACCGGATGTTTTTATTATGCAGCACTGTGTTATTGTACCGGATGGCTTTCTCGCGCATGGCGGCAGCAGGTTCGCAGAAAAAAACGGTATAATGATCTGCTGCCAGCCATTCCAGGTCGAGGCCGGTGCCTCCGCCGAAATCGAGCACCTGCCCAGAATGCAGCAGGGTGTTCAGTTTCTGTCTCACTTTTTGTCTCACCAGTTTGTCCGACTGTTTCTGATCCATGATCTCATCATAAACAGCAGCCGCTTCATCATAATAAGCGATATTATGATCCATCACATTGCCCGTGAACAGCCGCATCATGGCTTTTGCGCTGTCTTCCATCGAATACACAAGTGTGGATGCATATCTGGTGTTCGGCGAAGCCAGCAGCTCAAGCGCTTTTTGGATCATCTCTCCTGCCGTGCGCACGATATGCCAGTTCGGTATCTTGCCCTGCCCCGGGTCGCAAAAACTGATCACCTGCGCGCCTGCATAAAGCGCTTCAAGGCAGACCGTGCTGAACCCTTCATACCGGGAAGTATGTAAAAATATTTTGCTACGCTGCATGATCGGCAGCAGTTCGTGGTGAGGAGTAAGTCCAGGTAAGGAAATATTTTCTTCAAGCTGATATCCTTTTATCAGGCATTCCAGCTTTGCTCTTTCAGGCCCTTCGCCACAGATCATGGCCCGGATGCCGGGTATCTGCGTTTGCAGGGATTTGACGATATCGATGAATACAGCATAATTTTTCAATTGCTCCAGGGAACCGGCTCCCAGCACATCGATATCTTTTATTGTTGAAGCAGCTTCGGGGAACTGGCGCGGCTCGATGGCATTGGGAATAATATGAGCGGGTTTGATACCATGATTGCGGTAAAACTCTTCGGCCAGGAAAGCCGACATGGCCACCAGCTCACCGGCCGAAGGGCGGACCAGCCTGACCATGCTGTTTGTTTTGCGCGCATCCTGTCCGCATATCCAGCAATAATGTTTGATGCCATAACGTTTGCCGAAATAGTGCCCGATCAATGCGCATTCCCCGCACCAGAAGCTGAGCAGCCCGATGATCTCTTTTTCTTTCCTCATCTTCTTCAACGCCTGCCAGATCCTTTGCCAGAGCATGGCGCGCCTGATCCTGCGTTCTTCCATGCCATTGAAGCTCTTCACCCGAGCGCCATGCCAATCGTATTCCGATTCATCATAAGGATAAAGAAAACTCAATACCCTGATGCCGGTATCCGGAAAATTTTCTTTCAGCGAACGCACCATCAACTGCTGCGAAGTGACCCAGGTAACGGGCGCTTCGCTTTCAGGAAATGCAGGCGTAAGGATCACCAGTATTTTTGAAGGTTCAGGCATCGAGCGAAACGATTTTATTGCAGAACGATAAGCTTTTTTTATTGTGGGTGATGAGCACGATCATCTTTCCGCTTTGCGAAACTGTTTTGAAATGATGCAGGAGCCGGCATTCGGAGGCTTCATCCAGTTCGTTGAAGGGTTCATCGAGCATGATCAGTGCGGCATTCTTATACAAGGCCCTGGCAATGGCTATGCGCTGCCGCTGGCCCCCGCTGATGTTCTTGCCGTTCTCCATAATGATCCTGCTCGATCTTCCGGACGATGCACCGGCAAACGCATCAAGTCCGGTTATGCGGATCACCTCTTTCAACCTTTGTTCATCAATACCGGCTTCGTCGAGCACGATATTGTGCAGGATGCTGTCATGGATGAGGAAGGATTCCTGCCTGGTATAGGCGATATGTTTCCAGTATTCCCGTCGCAGCGCTGCATCCGCACATATATTGTTGATGATGATCTCTCCTTCATCGGGCTGAAGAAAGCCCAGCATCAGGTTCAGGATGGTTGTCTTTCCTTTTCCGGAATGTCCCGAGATGCCTAAAAAATCGCCGGGCTTCAGCATGAAGCTCAGATCATGGAGCAGGGGCCTGCCGTTATAACGGAAATGGACATGTCTGAATTCGAGCGAGCCGATCGGCGGCCGAATGGCCCCTGTTTTTTTGAAGACGCCGCTTGGCGACGCCAGGTCGCCGATCGTAAAGGAATAGATATTCATCTGCGCGCCCAGGTTCACGATC
>CAYYZJ010000524.1:0-2219 GCA_964475615.1 uncultured Flavitalea sp.
ATTTGTCAAGCAGATACCGTAAAAAATGCTGAACATCGAGTATTTCCCCGCTGGCCTTTTTACATAGTTCCTCACTCGTAAATGTACGACCATATTGATGAATATGTTGCCTCAGCCATTGCAGCAAAGGCGCCATATCGCCCGATTCAATGGAATTGGACAGACCGGGCAACTGCTCGCTTGCCGCCGCAAACAACTGTGCTGCATAAAAACTGCCCAGGCTGTAGGTGGCAAAATAGCCGAAGCTGCCATGGCTCCAGTGCACATCCTGCAGGCAGCCTCTTTTGTCGTCGGGAACTTTTACCCCGAGATATTTTTCATACTGCTCATTCCAGTAAGCAGGAATATCCTGCGCATTGCAATTTCCTGCTATCAACGATTTTTCCAGCTCATAACGGATGATTACATGAAAATGATAAGTTACCTCATCGGCTTCCGTGCGGATGAAAGAAGGCTGTACTTTATTGATGCCTTTATAAAAATCTTCAACCGGTATCTTGCTTAGCTGATCCGGGAACCGCTGTTTCAGGGCAGGATACTGATGCTTCCAGAAAGCCAGGCTCCTGCCCACATTATTCTCCCAAAGCCTGGACTGCGATTCATGTATGCTCAGTGAAGCATATTCACCTGACGGTAATCCATATTCGCTTTCCGGCAGCCCCTGCTCATACAGCGCATGCCCGGTTTCATGAATGCAGCTCCAGGTCATATTGCCCAGGTTATGCTCATCGATCCTGGTGGTGATGCGCACATCATGTTTGTTGAAGCTGGTGGTAAAAGGATGCTCTGAAATATCCTGTCTGCCGGCCTGGTCATCGAATCCCAGTTGTTTAATGAGATCGATGCCGAAATCCCACTGCTGCTGTTTGGGATAATATTGATGGAGGAAATCATCGCTCACCTGCTTTTTCGACAATATGCTGTCGAGTATTTTTTTCAACTGCGGAGCGGCTCCTGCAAAGATCCCGTCCAGCATGGCCACCGTGCATCCTCTTTCAAATTCATCCAGCAGGGCGTCATAAGGATGAGCCGAATAACCCAGTCTTTCCGTTTCCTGCTTTTTTAGCTGTATCAGCAGATCGAGATCTTTTTCGAATACACGGAATGAATTTTCCCTGCGCGCCTGTATCCAGGCATGAAAGCATTTCGATACCGTTTCACTCAACAATCGTACAAAAGCGCTGCTGTACTTTTTTTGCCTGCTGTAATCCCTCCAGCTCAGTTCGATATTTTTTTTCTCTACAGGATCCAGATCATCGCGTCCGTTCAATTCCTGCAACAGGTTGCCGAATTTTTCTTCGGTAAACAATTCATGCGCCAGCTCGGACAATGTAGCGATCTGCTGACCGCGGAAAGCGGCCCCTGCAGAAGGCAGGTAGGTCTCCTGATCCCACTGCAAAACAGCCAGCGCATTTCTTACATCCGCCGTCTTCCGTAAATGCCTGCGATAGTCGTCATAAAGCTCCCTGGATGAAATGCCGATATTCATTTTAACATTTTTTTTCAGCCGGTAAAATAATAATATGCCGAAATTAAATTCATTTTCTTTTGTTTGATCAGATAACAGAGATTTGTAATAATTTTTAACTGTATGAGCAAAATTAGATTGGTCTTGATGGCTTCCATTGTTGTTTTTATTCCGGCAAGCCAGTACGCACAGAAGATCGATTCCATGATGAACATTTATGCCGATAATTTTCCGCAGGAAAAAGTATATGTGCAGTTCGACAAGAGCGTTTACAATCCCGGTGAAACCATCTGGTTCAAGGCTTACCTGTTTACCGGTATCGACCCTTCGCCGGTCAGCAAAAATTTTTATGCCGAACTTACCGATGCCAGCGGCAATGTGCTGCAGAAAAGATCGGCGCTGATCTATGAATCCACCGCCACAGGAAGCTTTACCATACCCGATGCTTTTAAAAATAATCACCTCCACTTCAGGGCCTATACCACCTGGATGCTGAATTTCGACACTGCATTCATTTATGAAAAAGATATCCGCATATTAGGCAATCGCGATTCGATGGCAGTAGCGGCCCAGCCGGAAATCCATTTCCAGTTTTTTCCCGAAGGGGGAGATGTGATTGCCGGGCTGGAGAATAATATCGCATTTAAAGCAAACGATCAGTACGGCCGGCCCGTGCCGGTGAAAGGCACATTGAAAGATGCTTCCGGAAAAGACGTGCTCGAGTTCAGCTCGGCGCACGACGGCATGGGAA
>CAYYZJ010000525.1:0-3467 GCA_964475615.1 uncultured Flavitalea sp.
GCAGGGGAGAAATAAAGTAAATGTGCGGATTTGCGAATGGCTAATGTGCGAATGCTTAATGCTGGAATACATTACGACAATTAAGATTCCTTATTCGCACATTAGCCATTCGCAAATTTTCAAATTTTCTTCATGCTTTTAAATTCAGGAAAGAAAAAACTGGTAGTGCTTACCGGAGCAGGCATCAGCGCGGAAAGCGGATTGAAGACCTTTCGCGACAGCGACGGGCTCTGGGAAGGATATGATGTTACCCAGGTGGCCACTCCGCGCGCATGGAAAAAAGATCCGGCCCTGGTGCTCGATTTTTATAATATGCGCCGCCGCAATGTGCTGGAGGCGAAACCCAATGCCGCGCATTATGGATTGGCCGGGCTGCAGCAGGATTTTGACGTGCACATCATTACCCAGAATATCGACGACCTGCACGAGCGCGCAGGCTCTTCCCAGGTGCTGCACCTGCATGGCGAAATATTCAAGATGCGGAGTGAAGCCAATGAAGAGCTGATCTATGAGATCAGGGAGGATATTAAACTGGGCGATAAAGCAAAGGATGGAGCGCAGCTGCGCCCGCATATCGTATGGTTTGAAGAGCCGGTGCCCATGATCGAAAAAGCAGTGCCTCTGGTTCGCTCCGCAGATATTTTTGTGGTGATAGGTACTTCACTGGTGGTATATCCTGCCGCCGGACTGGTGGATTATGCCCATTGGGAAATCCCCAAATTCATTGTCGATAAAAAGATTCCGTATGCATCTGCCGTTTATAACCTCACTGCTATCGAACAACCGGCTTCATTGGGAATAAAAGAACTGCAGAAGCAACTGGCCTTGCTGGTTTGATCGATTTAGGTTTTCACTAACAAAGACTTTTCTATTATTGCAGGCAAATGAAACGGAACGTTATCTTTTTGTTGGCTGCGGGTCTTTGCTTGTCCTGTTCCTCTTTTTCACAGTCTAACCGCCAGTTGGAAAGCCTGCGGGATTATCTCCAGACCAATACTCCTCCGGGCTTTGATTCTTCCCTCAATTCCATTATCCTTAACCGCGGCGGTAATCTCAATTATCTGTATCCTTTATATCAACTGTTCAGGCAGGAAAATAAATTCCGCCACCTGTTGCCGGGCAATGAATACGATGATGCATTGAGCCAGGCCATCTCCTTTCTGGGCGATTATGAATCGGCATTGCAATACCAGAAATTATCCTCCGACAGTATCAATGAAGTAACACAGAGGCAGATCTATAAAGTGATCGAAGGCTTCAAGAACGTGCAGCACGTCGATGCCAGGCGTTTCATCTCATTTATCGCATCCAATTACCGGGTCATCATGATCAATGAAGCATACAATAAGCCGCTGCACCGCGCTTTCACTTTGTCTTTGCTGAATGATCTCTATAAAAAAGGATTTCGTTACCTGGCCATGGAAATGCTGAACAACAGTGCCGATCATGAGCTGAACAAGCTCAGTCCCGAAACAGGATATTACAGCGCCGAACCCGTGGCGGGAGAATTGATCAGGGTTGCGCTTGATATCGGCTTTAAACTGGTATCGTATGAAGATACGGCAGGCAGCAGGCACAGCGCCACGGAGCGCGATTCGATACAGGCCGAAAACATTTACAACATCATCCGCTCCGATTCCAGTGCCAGGATACTGGTTTATGCCGGTTATGGACATATTGCGGAGAAGAACGACGGAGGCGATTATATTCCTATGGGCATGGCCTTTAAAAAAATATCCGGCATCGATCCGCTTACCATCGACCAGACCAATATGACCGAAGGAAATGATTTTGCCTATGGCAGGGCTTTTTATGATGCCTACGTGCAAAAATTCCAGCTCAGCGCTCCTTCCATCGCCCTGGTGAATGATCAGCCGCTAAATCCTACCAATAATAATTTATACGATCTGGCAGTGATCCATCCGCGCACGGTATACCGCGATGCAAGACCTTCCTGGCTGAGCCTGAACGGACGCAGGCAGCCGCTTTATATCAAGCCCTTCAAGAGCAATACCTTCCTGGTGCAGGCTTATTATCAGTTCGAGACCTTCGGCAACAAACCCGGACAAGTGATCCCTGCCGACCAGACCTATACTCCCGGCCCCAAAGGGAATTATCTGCTCTATCTGAAAAAAGGAAAATACATCGCGGTGTTCCGCGACGTGAATTACCGGATACTGAACACACAGCATATCGAAGTCAACTGACGGTTTCCCTGAACCGGATACCGTGCATCTCCAGCTCCTCCAATACCGGTTCATAAATTTCAGGAAGGATGGGAATATGCAATCCTTTCAGATCGATCTTTTTCCCGAGTATCAGTTTGGTTGCAATGCCTAATGGCAATCCCACTGTTTTGGCCATTGCCGTATGCACATTGTTTTCTCCCTTTACAACAAGGCTGCTTTGCAACTGATGCTTTGTATTTCCTGCCCGGTATTCCAGTTCATGCAGCATAATGATCATGTCTTTATCATCAGGCTTCATCAATAATTTTTTTTCCAGCAGGTGCTGAAGGATCGCTGCATTGCTTTTTGCAGTATCAGGAACCGGGGCATCATCGAAAAGACCGAGATAGGCAAGCTGGTTTCTGTTTTCATCATTTACAAAAGGAAGAATAGGTGCAGACCAGGTTTTGAAATCGAGCCCTTTTGTATTGACGATGTTGTTGCTGTCCGTCAGTCCCGCATCAACAACAGCGGCCCAGCTCCTGCAAAAATCGGGATGGCGTAAAGTGGTGCGCACAAAAGTGCCGGCCTCATCCAGTCCATAGACAGGAATATAGCTCAGCGAATCGCGGTTTGGATAATAGGCAAACCGGCCTGCACCGGGTGCCGACACTTCGCGGCAATCCTTGAACAATTCATGATAGCTTTTGCTGATGATGTTATTGTTCTCTTTATACACTGCTCCTGCTGCGCCGGCCATGACCACATTCCTGGGGTTCCAACTGATCTTGTAATGCCAGGGATTATCGTCGCTTTCAGGAGCGATCAATCCCCCGGTATGCGATCTGAATACATCGATCATGGCCCCTTGTTTTTTGATGCGATGGATGAGCTGCATGGCGCTCATGTGGTCTATTCCCGGATCGAGGCCCATCTCGCATAAAAAAAGCAGTCCTTTCTTTTCGATCTCCGGCTGCAATGCTTTCATGTCATGGTCGACATAAGAAGCAGTGAGCAGATCTTTATCGAAAGCGAGGCAATCGCGGGCAACAAGCAGATGAAGTGCAGGCGGCATCAGGGAAATTACGATATCTGCTTCCGATATCAGGGCACGGCGGCCTTCATCCTGCATCACATCCAGCGCAATGCCTTTTGCCTGCGCTGTATTTCCTGTTTTCTGAAACAATTGGGCGGGATTGCCGTCGGCAACAGTCAATCGCCACTCGCCGGCAGCCGATTCGCGGATAAGATAATCGATGAGAACAGTAGCCGATTTGCCTGCGCCGAACAGTACGATTT